>BDTA01000018.1 GCA_002897935.1 bacterium BMS3Abin08 | reverse complement strand
CTGAATATATTTGATAGCAGTCTGCATATTATTACCCCGTTGATTTACTCATTATAGTAATTATCCCTTCCACGTTTTCAGTTAAATCTACTATTCGTCTATATTGCAGTCGCCATTGAAGAGCATTTCTGGATTATCATATTTTGATTCTTTTTCACAAAAAGCTCTGGCTTCCCTTACCAAAATATCAATCGTTAATTTTTGCTTCATTCAAAACTCCTTATAGTGGCAGGTTTGAAATTCAATAAATCCCTTTCAAAAATTATTTAGAGTCCACTTGGCTGCCATTGCCATGGTCCTCAAGCTTATCTATCTTTCAGCTGTCACCGATGATGATTGTGGTTTTAGGCTTTACAATATTCTTAAACAACCTCCCATTTTTCATCCTATCGTTGTAATTCTACATACTGTTTAAGGCGTAAGGCATTCACTGGCCCACTGCTTGTGACTGCCTCAATTACAAGAATATGGGTATCAACTTCTGAAAAGACTATTACATCAGGTAATGAAGCAGCTGTATCGATGGGGAGATTAAGTTTTCTCATTAACGTTCTATTTTGATAACCCCTTCTCGAAGCGGTATCACCAAGATAAACTACTTGAGGTTCACTTAAGAAGGCACGGGCTAATATTTCAACAATTGATTTTTCCAAGAGATTGTGCTTGCCGGGACTAAGAGAAAACGCCTCTTTGTCGCTAAGTTGTACAATTACATCTTCTTTTCCTCGTCTTCTATAAGCAGTTCTCCTCTTTAGAATTGGTAATTTTCCTTCCAGTCGTTTTATTAACTCTTCTCTTTCTTTAATATTTTTCTTAATAAAAAGTGTCACGAAATCGGGATGAAGGCGATAATATGTATTAGGGTCGTTTGTGCTTAATTGGTGTCTCACGACTATTCCGGAATTCATAAGAGGGGCAAAGGATGTTTTTCTGTAAGACTCTCGGGTATTTTCAGCGACTTTTTTATCCATCACATTACGCGCGAAATTCAGGATATCATGTATTCTCGCTCCTTCGCTCAAACTTTTATGCCCGGGCAATAACCCCTCCCTCTCAGTGTTATCAAGCAAAGCCATTATGCATATTGCGGTCTGATCGGTATTAAATCTTTCCGGAAATTTTATTTTCTCAAGTATTCTTTTAATTGCTTTTATAGTCAATTCCACGTCTCTGTTGTAAGTATTGTTTTATAAATAAAAGTTCATCACCGCTCAGGCCGTAAGCTTTGGATACTAATAGGTTCAGCTTCTCAAAAAGGCTGCTTTTACCTGTATTGAATGGTTTTCCTTGAAGTTTCTTTGCAATCCCTGCAATATCTTGATCTAAACCGCCCTTTGGTATGGGAAGGAGATTCAATTCGGTTGCGGAGACCTGGGTATTTCCGTTCATGGCACGGAAGAAAAATTCAACAATCTCGGAATTCAGAACACCTAATAAAAAGTAGAGGTCTGTTTTTGTCCCTCTCTTTGAAGGCTGTATTATATTCAGATGGTTTTCTACAAAATATCCATTAAGCTGTTTTTTGCAGAACCCATGAGGGAGACTTGCAACAATGCGTGAGTACTGTTCATCTGCTGTTATGCGCTGGACCATGATACACGGCCCTTTAACTATGAGGTTTTCCGTTTTTGATGTTACCTTTAAAAAGCAGGGCCTGGAGGTTCCCATCCTGTTAAAGGTAAACCCGAATTTCCCAACATCTGTGGCCCATATAAGAGGCAGGGTGTCAGGCTGTTGAGTTCCGGCCAATAAGGGTTCTACCCTGTTCCAGACTATCTGTCCGGTCTTTGCCCTGCAATTAATTTCCTGTCCTGACAGTAGTGGATGCTCTTTGATGATCCTGTTAATGATGTTGTACATATCCATAGATTCGGCAACAAACCATACCGTGGTCCCATTCAGGTGCTGAATTATTTGATTTCTATGAATGGTAAGTTGATTGTGAATATCTAAATCGTTCGAAGACTGCACACTTGAGATTGTTACTTTCTTATCATCGGTATTATTGTTGCGTTCGAGTATCAGGATCATTGTACCGTGTAGAACATGATCAAATGTCTTCTTTCTTTCCGATATACTTGTTATACCCTTAACAGCGGTGCTTTTCTCGATAAAGCCTCTGAGATTCTTGAAATAGAGGCCGGACAGCATAGACCTCGGAACTACAAACCCCAGCTTTCCCCGTGTCTTCAACATATCAATCCCTGCATGAATAAAGAGTCCATAGGCATTGGGATGTCCATATATCGACTCAGAAAAGGCGCTCTTTAATTTTTTGCTCAAACCACTAATTTTGAAATAAGGGGGATTGCCAACCACAAAATCAAACCGGTTTCTTAATAGTATACTCAGATCTCCATACATGAACCCGTCCCTGCTCTCTTCTGAGACAAACAGTTCAAGGGTATCAGTGCAATATACAGGCAAAGGGATTAAGTCTTCTACATTATTTTTTGTTGCAAACTCCAGGATAGCGGGTGCAAGAAGCATTGAAAGGTTCAGGCGTGTAAAAAAACATGCCCTGGGGTCAATGTCAATGCCTGCAATGGCTGATGTAATCAATGGATACCATTTGCTTTGAGGAATATTTGCCTTTTTGAGAGAAATGAGATAGATACGTGCTGCTTCAATTAGAAAAACACCCGAGCCGCACGAAGGATCAATAATCTTCTTGTTTATGATACTTTTTGTAGAGACATAGTTGACTGATTCGAGAATATATCTTACGATTTTCTGAGGAGTGGCATATTGGCCCAACTGTTTTCTCATTTTAATTGAGACAAGGTGTAGATAATCCACGATCTCAAGTTCATCCTTCCTGTAATCGTCAAATACAGACCTTTCATTTATTTGCCATTTATTGAAATCATGAAGAGTGTTTTCATCCCCCGTCAAAAGAGTCCGGCATAGTATTTCTATCTGATGTTCGCTCAAATCAAGCCCCAGGTTATCTCTTTCATTTAGAAAATGAGAAATCAGGGCGTGGAATAATTCTTCCTCATTAATTGAATTGGACAGGAACAATAATGTTTGAGGTAAGATTCTGCGTTCTTTCATTTTTATAATCTTTACAATGCACCTTGCCGAAAGCCCCGACCTTTGGTCGGGGAACTTGACTCTATAAAGACTTATGATGATACTGACTAATTCAACTGGTTCAATTGAACCACATTTTGATGGTGTTTGTCAAGTAAAAAATGAAGGCTTTGAATACAGAAATATGTTATAATGTGGTCATGGAGGTGGTCATATGAAAATCATGTCTGTTAAGGAATTCCGGGATAAGGCCACAAAGGCATTAAAAAGCAAAGAACCTCTCATCATAATGAGGCGGGGGGAGATTGCAGGGATATTTTTCCCTGTGCCATTGGAAACGATACCTTTTGAGTTTAGGAAAGATCTTTTTCTGACTCTTACCGAATCTATCAAGAGAAGGCTTGAGGAAAAGGGCATCAAAGAGGAGGAGGTTCTTGGAGATTTTGAAGAGTTTAGAAAGACTCGCCGTAGACGCTAATCCTATACTTTCTGCTGTAATAGGTGGAAATGCGAGGAACATTTTCGCAGAAGCTGACACCACTGTCTTTTACACCACTCTTTTTAATTTCAAAGAGGTTGAGAAATACATACCCGTCCTTTCTGACAAAAGAGGAATCCCGCTTGATGATCTCTATCTTGCACTGTCTTTACTTCCTCTTACGGTATGTGATGAGGATTTTTACAAAAAAATGATACCTAAAGCCAGAAAACTTATTGCCAAAAGAGACCCAAAGGATATCCATATCCTTGCCCTTTCGCTTAAACTTGAGTGCTCTCTATGGAGCAATGACAAAGACTTTGAAAATTTAGGCAAAGAGGTCTATCAGACGTTAGACTTATTAAAACTTCTTAACCCATGAAAACATAAAAGCATTTATGAAGACAAAAACAGAGGAGAAAAGACTTACTGATGAGGAATATTATGACACTCACGGCATATTAAAAAATATTGTAGATGAAGATATTGACCTCGGCCTCGATGATGCACTCAGGGAAGATATAATAACAGGCAAACGGAGAAGTAAACTGAGAAATATCTCAATCAAGATAGACCCTTTATATCTTCAGTCCATTAAGAAGATTGCCACAATGAAAGGCATGCCGTATCAGCCTCTTCTGAGACAGTGGCTCGCAGAGAGAATCAGAAAAGAACGGAAGATAGCTTAAATAGAGTCCGTGTATAAAGCAAAGTCGAACAGTTGTCGTTTTTCCGTCATTCCGGCTTGTCCTGAATCGTTACTTGAGAAGGATTCCCGGCTCCCGAATGCGTTCGGGATTGAGGGAATGACTAATGACTGTAATTTATACACAGACACTAAATAGCTAAACCTCAGGCAGCATTATGTTTATCTGTGCACCTGTGAAAAGGGTAAGATCAAGCTCTCTTTCCCGCCCCCATGCCCACTCGGGTATTATCGAAAGCTTTGCAGTTCCTGAGCGGATGGATATTTTCCCGTTCCATTGGGCCACAAAACGCCTTACCGCAGCCAGGCCATGCCCTCTCCCCTCATCGGTATATCGTGATGCTCCATGAAGCAATGCCTGCTCTATGGCGTTAAGGTCGTCCTTAAAGGCAAATCTCTCGGAAAGGGATTTTCTGAAGCCTATTCCGGTATCCATTACAGCGATTTTGACAACATTTTTATCAATATTCTGAAAATGATACTTCTGTATACCTACAAATCCGGTTCTTTCACTGTGTTCGATGATATTCTGGCATGCCTCTGAGAGCGCCACAATAAAGCCATCTATTGCACTGTCGTCATAGCGAAGATGCCTTGATAGTATTGTATGGGCACGGTCTTTAACCTTGCCGACTATGAAATGGATATCGTCTGACTTTTCTATCGAGGTAATCTCAAGCAGGACATCGGAGTAGGAACTCCTCAGGTATTTCTCTGATATCTGTGGCTCAGGAGGCTCAAGCGTAAAGTATCTGTCAGCGAATCTGAAAAAGTCCATCCTTTCAAGATATTTTAGAACCTCCTCTGATTCAGGAAGATAAAGGGTTTTTCGAAGACCTTCTGATTTGTAAAGTTCGCCAATCTCAAGGAGGCCGACCATTCCATAGGGGTCTATGAAGTTCACCCCCCGAAGATCGATCGTGGATGATTCCCTGAAAAGGATCAGGAGAGGTTCAAAGGTATCTTCAGTTATCTGAGTGGAACCCATGTTTATCGGGCCATCTCGGGAGTCAATATCCACTGTAAAGACCAATCGCCGTTGTCCTCCCTCTTCAGGCAGACAACTCCGCCCATCCTGAATGTAACGATCTTCTTATCCCTGTCTCCACAAAGCAACAGGGAGGCGAGCTTCTCCAGGTGCGGAAGATGCCCTACAAGCATAATATCGCCTGTCATCTCTTTCAGGCGACCTGCCCATATTACAGGGTCATTCAGGGGTGCAAGCCCATCTGTTCCCGATAAGCCTTCAGGGGGGGTTAGCTCCTCAGACAGGGCCTCTGCTGTCTGCTTTGCCCGCAGCTTACCACTATGGAGTATCCTGTCAACCCCGATATTCAGCCAAGACAGATGCAATGCCACCTTTCTGATCTCCTGAAGGCCCTTCTCAGAGAGTGGTCTTTCAGGGTCTTCCTCTTTGCTCTTTGGCTCTGTGTGCTGGACAAGATAAAGGCACATATCCGTTCCTCCTTCCCCTGTCTTTATTTGGCTTTCATCCCTTACCCCGGATCAAGCCTCAATTCCAAAATAGGTAAGAACCAATACCCCTGTCCCGGAATTGACAATCTCATGGACCTCACCGGGTTGAACCACAACACAGGTCCCCTTTTCAAGACGGTGTTCCTCCCCATCCACCCGTATTACACCTGAGCCGGATTCCACCAGGAATACCTCAAACATGTCGCTATGGGAATGTGCCGCAGCCCTTTGGCGGGGCACGAAATAGGCCTGAGAGAAATTTGTCAGGTGCGGCAGGTCACCGGGCCTGAGCATTACCTTCTTTTTAATCTCCGGGGCGTGAGAAAGCCCCTCTTCTGTGATATCGGAAAGCTGCACTATTTTCACGGTTTTTTATCCTTGCACGGATTTAACCATTTTGAACCTTAGATTGACAAGACCCCTGTCGACATGTAACGACTGGCGGTGTAGAGGGTGAGGTTCGGGTTAACGATCCTGCGGTGTGTCTGAAGCGCCAGGTCAGGGATATTGTTATCCTCGGAGAGATGCACCAGACAAGCCCATTTCAGACGGTCTCCATTAGAACGCCGGAGCAATTCAGCGGCCTCGATGTTTGAGAGGTGGCCTTCCGGACCTTTTATGCGCCTCTTCAGGAATGCGGGATAGCGTCCGTTTGCAAGCATATCCGGGTCATAATTACTTTCGATGAAGACCGCATCGAGGGATGCTATAATCCGCTCCAGCCCCTCAAAGAGATGTCCGAGATCGGCAAGGATGCCGAGACGCTTATTGTTGGAAGTAACGACAAATGCAGCACCATCTACACCATCGTGCGGCGTAGGGATCGCCTGAACACTCATTTTCCCAAACTGAAGCAGCCCGTCTGACTGGAAGTGGGTTATATCATTTAGCCTGCCAAGCCGGTGCCTTTCAGAAGCAGCCATCAGGGTCTTCGGTGTGACATAAAGAGGCAGGCCGTACTTCCTCTGGTACACACCGGCACAGCAGATATGATCAATATGGTCGTGGGATATCACAACAGCATCAACCTCCCGGATATCCCGCCCGTGTGCCGCAAGCCTTCGTTCTGCCTGTATGCCGCTGATCCCTGCATCAAAGAGGAGCTTCACGCCACAGGACTCGACGTAGATGCAGTTGCCGCTGCTGCCGGATTGAAGCGAAATTGCAATCATGGCGCTGTCTCCTTTCTGTCTCTATCCTGCCTGGAAGTTTTTCGAACTGCATCTGTTTTTATGTTAGCGTCATTGAGACTGCTTGCTGAAATACCTGGATGAAGGGTCTCCCCGATAAAAAAGGGAGTTCTTTTGTCTTTTCTAATTCTGTCAAGCCCTCCGACCACAGGTCGGGGCTTTCGGCAAGGTGCATTGTAAATCTTATTACTTCATCCTGCATTTTTATTTGATTCCCTCGATATATCTTCTGAAATACCTTAGAAATTCTCCAGGCGTGACGACTTTTACATCAACACGCAGCTTTACATCGCTATTTATAAAGTGCTTCCTGTCCCAGGTTATCAGATAATCAGCTCCTGATGATACTGCTGCAGATAATATAGGAGCATCATTCGGGTTGATAAGAGAAGCGTATTCCCCCACCTCTTTCGAGGGAGGATCGTCCACCATTACAGGTGCAATGTATCTTATAAAACTTCTCAGGTCATTGAGCATTTCAGGCAGTTTGGCCTCTATGTTTCTGTCAGACTCCACAATAACCTGCTTGGAAACGATAATTTCTATTAATCCGCTTTCCGCAAGACGGAGAACCTCCCGTGCTGCGCCCTTCGAGGATACAATCCCGGCAATAAGAGCGCTGGTATCCAAGAAAACTCTAAGCCTTTGATTTTGCTCCATAGACCTCTCTGTTATACCGTACTCTCTGCCCTTCGAGGTCTTTGAGCAGATCCTGAAGCGTTATTTTCTTTTTCTTCATGGCCTTTTCCATTTCTTTCGCCACTCCATCACCCTTGAGTCTCTTTTGTGTAAGGATAAGCATATCTCCGGCTTTTATTATATTCAGCGCATCGTTCTCTTCAAGGCCGAGATCCTTTCTGTACTCCAAAGGTATGGTCACCTGTCCTCTCTCCCTGATTCTGACAATAGGCATATTCTCCTCCTTTCTGAATATCCGATAATCATATTTTACGATATTCAGAATTACCTGTCAACTTATGAAAACCCGGATCCAGCGATAAAAAGCCTCAATCAGGGGGAAGGAACGGTATGATTGATTCTGAACGGTTTAAATTTCGCAGTATATTCACCTGGATGGTGAATTGTGAAATTTCCTCGGAGACGGACAGGATGCCCGTCGAGAATGAGTGAAGAGTCAATCATATCGTTCCCAACAACCATTTATCTCTGGATTCGGGGAAAAGCATTTTTGTTCAGATCAAAACTTCAACTCGGAATTCACGATTCGTTGCCTGAGCCTCTTCGTCTCTTCGATTCCAGAGACATCTCCTCCTGGTTTTTATATAGCATCCACCATACTAAGAACAATAGATAATTGTTTCTTTGCGGCTTTTTGAAATCTAAACCAATGGGATTTTTTATTTTTAACAGATATACCCACGAATCGTGGTTTTGATATTTGTGGATTGAGAAGATCGGGTTCAGAGATCTCAGAAGCATCTCTTGAAAAATGTAACGCTTCATTTATCCATTTGTCGCTATTGTAGTCTTCTATTTCCGGATACATTTCGCTAATATGCTTTATTCTTTTATTCTTATCTTCTGCATTCATTATTTGTTCAAATTTATCTCTTGCATCACTCCACTTAGCTTTTCCTTTTTTAATAAATCCGAAAATCTTTTCTGATGCCTCTAAAGCTCTCTCCCTATTGTCTATCTTATCTTTCCCAAATCTTTCATCAACCCATTCAACAGAAATCTCATCCGGTTTGTGAAATACTTCCCCATGTCCTATATTAGGTGGGAAGCTTTTGAAAATGTTATATTTATAAACTCTGTTCCAATTCTCATGGAAAGCACTAAATCTTTCATGTGACCAGGTATCTGCGTATGTATGCAACGCTACTCCTATTCTGTAGGGATCTTTTTCTTTAAGGGCGTCTTTTAATAAAAATTTTGCATTTTTACAATTTTTTGTTGTACAAAGAGGATTCGATCTTCCTTTAATTTCTGCGTTATTATCGCCTGGAATAAAATGGAAAGGAGCATAGATGTATTTCTGTACAGACAATTTAAACGATGTAATATCGACTGCCTGAGTGATTATGGGAAAGTAAAATTCTCCAGATTTACCAATTTTTGAAGGAAAATCCACATAAAACTCACCAAAAGAATCAGACACTATATACTCACGGTCAGTGTTGTCATCCACATATTGAGAGGCATAGGCAATGATATAAGCCTCTTTATCTTTATATCCTGCCTCCCTTGCAAGAGCATAAACAATGTCATAATGAAAATCTTTCTGCATTTTCCCCTCCTTTAAATATATGCACTCTATGTTAAGAATGAACAGCAATCATAATTAAGTTATAACGTTATTAAGAAATCTCACCATAATCCACCTCAATACCGTCTTTCACTTTTTTGTAGTAAATAATTTTTACATCAATATTCTCGCTTAAAGACCTTTTCACCTTGTAAGTATCTGGTTTTATCGATACAGGGATATCTCCTATATATCCATCGATTCCTTTCGATTCATCTGTATTATCAGATAGTCTGTAATCAACCCCTTTAATCTCAGCAGCTTTTTTTAAAATTGCTTCCTGAAACTTGAGCCCAAGAAATGTTTTAACAATAACAAGGTCCCACACCCAATCATTGACCATATTATCGTCAATCTTATTAATTGCATCCTTCAGGTTTTCAACCATCTCTAATATTTTTTCTTTTGCAGTCTTTATGGCGTCTGGATATTTTTGAAGATACCACTGCTCCCACTCATCTATAGTTTTGCCTGTAAACTCTTGAATCAAATCGCTTAGCTGACCAACAACTCTTGGTCTTGTTCCCTGTGCATTCTGGTTGGCAAGATTGATTATTTGTGTAACATATTTGGGAAATGACGGTGTTTCAACCTCTAAGGACTCCCGGATCTCTTTATTTGTGAGCTTTATCTGCATTCTAAAAATTCATATCTACTTCTGCATGGAAAGGAATTTATTCTTGTATTTAAAGTTTAGTGAAGAATCTACCTGCACCAATTTATTTTTAATAAGATGGGCATTTATAAAGGTCTTGTTTTTCAAATAGAGGTAGCATAATAGATTGCCTTTGTCATCATACTTTATTGCATCAAATTTAAGAAATACCTTTTGTCCCTTCAGCTTCTCTTTCAGAAACATAACTGCCTTTCCGTTTGATCCCTTCTTTTCTTTAATACCAACCAGCCTGATTTTTAAACCATTGTCCAGCACTACTATCTCAGGACTTACTATCTCTTTTACCGAATAGTAAGTCTCCCTTTTATGATCTGAATGGTCTATCCTTGAGCCGAATCTTAGCTTTTTGGGATCAACCTTTTTATCAAACCTCACGGGGTCTTTAAAGACATAGGGTAGTTCTATGATCTCCTTCTTAAAGTCCACTGCCTTCTTTTTTTGAGTCATTACTTCAATCTCTTCTGAATGTTTATCCACGCCGAGTTTTTCTTTGATTATGGGCAGAAATTTTTCATTGATTTCATATCCAATAGAGTTTCTATTTAAATTCTTGGCAGCAAGGCAGGTGGTTCCACTTCCCAGGAATGGGTCAAGGACAGTATCTCCCACAAAACTGAACATCTTTATTAATCTCTTCGGCAACTCCTCCGGAAACATTGCAAGGTGTTTGTCCTGTTTTTCTCCGGGAAAGTTCCAGTGTCCATAAAAGTATTCATTCCATTCATCCTTTGTGAGCTTTGATTGCTCCTTAATCTCCTTGGTTACTTTTGGTGGATTACCTAATTTCTTGAATATGAGAATAAACTCATAGTCAAGCTTTATAATTCCATTCCGGGGATAGGGGAAAGAGCCCATGATTGTGGCCCCACCTGTAGTGTTGCATGTGGTGACCTTCTGCCAGATGATAGCCCCCATGTAATCAAACCCTATTGTCTCGCAGAACTTGATTATCTCCGTCCTTATCGGGATGATCTTGTACCTGCCGTAATAGACAGACCGTGCAAACTGGTCTCCGATGTTTATACACAGACGACAGCCCTCATGTAAGACCCTGTAGCACTCATCCCAGACAAGGTTGAGGTTGTTTATATAATCCTCATAACTGTCATTAAACCCTATCTGGCTGCCGTTGCCGTAATCCTTCAATTGCCAGTATGGAGGAGATGTAATAACGAGATGAACACTCTCATTAATAATTTCATCCATCCTTCGGCTGTCGCCGATGATTATGGTAGTTTTAGGTTGCATAAGGTTTACTCCCAGAATTCCATGAGTCCAAGACTAACCTCTATTGCCCTGTTAACCTCTGACATCTTATCCTTTGAAATCGCTCCGACAAAATTCCCGAGTCTTTCTTTATCGATGGTATATATTTGACCAAGATGGATGACGGATTTATGAGGCCGGCCGGTTTCTTCAGGTGTTATCGATACACCAACCGGAAGCTCTGCAACTCTGAAATTGCCTGTTATGGCGGCAACAATTATAAGAGCACCTACCTTATTCCCAACATCATTTTGAATTACGAGAGCTGGATGAGGCCCCTTCATTTCCTTGCCTTTTGAAGGACTGAAATCAAGGAAATATATCTCACCCCTTTTGGGCAGTTTCATTCTTTAGCTGCTTTTTTACCACGTTTATATTTCACTTTAGGCTCTGCACAAATGCCCAGAAAATCCTCTGAAAGACGTCTGTCATCTTCAGCGATCTCTTTATAAACCTTCTCTGCTTTCTCAATGGCCTTTTGTTTTTTGTAGTCACTGAGCATCCTTGTTATTGCGTTTCTGACAATTTCGCTCCTGCTCTTTTTTAATTCCTTGGATATTTTATCTAATTCTTCAATAAGCTCTACAGGAAAACTTATACCAAGCTTCACAACAGGCATTTATGACCTCCCTGTCAAGCTCTCCGACCAAAGCTCGAAGCTTGCCAATGTATGGAAAATGTGATTGATTACATTCCTTGCCTTCATCCCCGGCCAAAGGTCGGGACCTTCGGCAAGGTGCATTGTAATACTATACAGCACAATTAAGAATACCAGAATGAATACCGATTTGCAACTTTATCGCATAATTATGGCTTATTTTGTTCCATCATTTTTTTATGTCTGTTCGTGTAAATCGGTAGTTCAGTGGTTGATAATAAATGCTTCTTATCTCAGGAGAAATACAATACATGAATCCTGTTCCCCTATTCTTCCTATATCCATTAGGAGGATGAGATGAAACTTTTATCTACGCAACGTTGCAGTTTACCGAGACATCAGGCCTGTCTATTGATTTCCTGCCGGCATTTATTCTGCCCTCACACTCATCCAGCCACTTATAGATCTCCTCCATCCGGAACGGCTTATGGAAGGTCTTACAGCCAAGCCGGCCGGCCTCTCTGAGGTCTGCTCCTGTCCAGTGACCCGATATTACCGCCATGTTACGGACGACACCGTTACAGCCGTTCCGGAGCAACCGTCTGACCAGTTCCAGGCCCGTAAGCCGGGGCATTCTGTTGTCGGTTATCAGTATGTCCCCACATGGTTTTCCCTCTGAACAGGAGCATCTTGTATTGAAAGTGCCCGGATCAGAAAACGACAGTACCTCATATCCCCTTCCCCTGAGAAACAGGGTAAGAATATCCCTTACCCCCTCTTCGTCGTCAAAGACAAGTGCCCTTAGTGCCATTCCGCCCCCCTTTTGATCTTGGTTGTTTAAGGATTATATGTATCTCTGTCCCTCTGCACCGGTCTGTGGATCAACCCGCTTCTCCAGGTCCCTCACATCCTCAACCCGCACTATATCGCCCCCCTTTGCCAGATAGACCACCTTTCCTATCCGGGCGTTCTGGATCATGCGGCGGCAGAGCAGGCATGGATGGGCCTCGGCAAGGGTGCCGTCTGCCTCGTGTCCGGCAATATATATCGTTGCATCCTTCATCCTCTCCGGAGTACCATTCACAATGGCGTTCTGTTCAGCATGAACTGCCACGCAGAGTTCATACCGCTCCCCCGGAGGAACGTTCAGTTCCTTCCTCTTGCACACCCCTGAATCAATACAGTTTACCGCCCCCCTGGGTGAGCCGTTATAGCCGGTACTGACGATCACCCTGTCCTTTACGATAACGGCGCCATAACGGCGTCTGAGACAGGTGGACCTTGAGGATACAACCTTGGCTATCTCAAGGAAGTACTCGTCCCACAGCGGCCGCGAATGGGCTTCCTGCCTTCCGTTTCCTCTATCGCTCATCCCCGTATCTTGCCTCCTCTTTATTATGAAGTACCAAATTCAGCTGCAGATTTACGTTGATATTTTTTCTCTTGTTATCACAGGTAAATCTCTTAAATCCCGGGCTTCCATCAGAAATCCAACAATAAGCCTGCTTCAATATCTGTTGCCTTTAAATAAGTAATTGATTATCTGCAGTCTCTTTGTATTTAATGTCTGTTTATAAATTGCAGTTATTTGTCGTTCCAGCAATCCCGAACGCTTTCGGGGAATGACAAACGACAACTGTCCAACTTTATAAACAGACTATATTTAACCATATCTGCGTTCCTCTGCTTTAATCCGTGGCTAAGATGAAGTCTCTGTTTTTTATTGCCATTTTATCCGCACTTCGTATGCCCGCAGTTACGGCAAACGACACAGCCACCTTCATGTTCCACGGTACCACCACATTCAGGGCAGGCCCCTGTACGCATTACCTCCACGTCGATCCTCTTTTTCCCGTTACCATTGCTCCTCGTCACATGGAGTTCCAGTGCCTTTGCTATGGCATCTGCGCAGGAGGAGATCTTTCCGCCTCTTGACCATGCATGCTGGTGGCATGAGATACCCTTGAGCTGTTTAATTATCTCATCAGGGGCGATCCCCGAACGGAGGGAAAGGGATACCAGCCGCCCTATCGCCTCGGACTGGCTTGATGCACACCCACCCGCCTTACCTATATGATTGAACACCTCAAAGGGAAGCCCCTTCTCATCTTCGTTAACGGTAACATACAGGGCCCCACAGCCGGTCTTCATTGCTCTCGTCGTTCCCTTGATTACATCGGGTCTCTCTCTGGGAACTATCTTTGAAAAGCCGGCATCCGCTTCTCCGGCCTTATCTGCCGACTCCCGGCTCCTGACTTCCGGCCCCTTTCCCGCCCCCTTACTGAGAACCTGTTCCTCCCTGGAGCCGTCACGGTAAACAGTCACCCCTTTACAGCCCAGCCTGTATGCAAGGAGATAGACCTTTTTCACATCTTCAGGGGTTGCGCTGTGGGGAAAGTTTACTGTCTTGCTTACGGCATTATCAACATGTTTCTGGAAGGCGGCCTGCATTCTTATATGGTCCTCAGGCGTTATATCATGGGCCGTGACAAAAAATTCCTTGATATCCCCGGGGATCTCTTCAATGTCAAGTATGGACCCGGCCTCCGATATCCGCTCCATCAGCTCCCTCGTGAAAAAGCCGTGCTCCCTGGCTACACTTTCAAAGTATGGATTTACCTCAAGGAGTTTTGTTCCCTCCAGGACGGTTCTCACAAAGGAAACAGCAAAGAGCGGCTCGATCCCTGAAGAGCATCCGGCGATTATACTGAGCGTGCCTGTAGGGGCTATTGTGGTTATCGTTGCATTCCTGAGTTTTCTCTTACCCTCATATATACTGCTTTCATAATTGGGAAACACACCCCTTTTGGCCGCAAGCTCCTCGGATGCCTTCTTCCCCTCCTCGTTTATGAACCTCATCACCTCTTCAGCAAGCCCTAAAGCCCTTTCAGAGTTATAGGGTATCCCAAGCTGAATAAGCATATCAGCCCAGCCCATCACCCCAAGGCCGATCTTTCTGTTTGACTTTGTCATCTCTTCGATTTTCTTCATCGGGTACTTGTTGATATCAATAACGTTGTCGAGAAAGTGAACGGCCTTTAATGTTGTGTCACGAAGCTTCTCCCAGTCCACTTCCCGTCCGGCTTCCGATCCCTTGCTCCCGGCTGCTTTTTTTATCATCCTGGCAAGATTTATGGAACCAAGATTGCACGATTCATAGGGCAACAGGGGCTGTTCGCCGCAGGGGTTTGTACTCTCAATCTCCCCCACCCCTGGTGTCGGGTTCTGCTGGTTGACCCTGTCAAGAAATACTACTCCGGGTTCACCATTACTCCAGGCACGTTGCACAATAAGGTCGAACACCTCCCTTGCCTTCAGCCGCTTCACCATCCTTTTGGTCCTGGGGTTAATAAGCTCGTACTCCCCGTCATCCTCAACCCTCCGCATGAATTCCTCTGTAAGAGCCACCGAGATATTGAAGTTGTTAAGCTTACCATTGTTATCCTTGCAGGTAACGAAACTCATGATGTCAGGATGGTCAACCCTGAGCATGCCCATGTTTGCACCCCTCCGAGTACCGCCCTGCTTGACCGCCTCGGTTGCCGTATCAAATACGGTCATGAAGGATATGGGGCCGGAAGAGATCCCCTTCGTTGAACCCACCACATCGCCACAGGGCCTTAACCTTGAGAAACTGAAACCCGTCCCCCCACCTGATTTATGTATGATTGCAGCATTCTTGACGGCCTCGAAGATACTCTCCATCGAGTCATCTACGGGAAGGACAAAACAGGCGGAAAGCTGCCCGAGCCTCCTGCCTGCATTCATCAATGTGGGGCTGTTCGGCAGGAAATCGAGGGAAGTCAGCAGCGAATAAAATTCATTCTCTGAAATCTCTACATCCTGCAAGGTGGAACCATAGTTGAGATCTGCCATTGCAACCGCCCTTGCGATCCTCCTGAACATCCTCTCGGGCGTATCAACAATACGTCCCTCTTCATTCTTCTTCAGATATCTCTTCTGAAGGACCTTAAGTGCATTTTCACTTAGCCGTGGTGTGGAAGTCGTAATCCCCATAGACACCCTCCTCTAATTTTTTCACCTTAAAATCTATAAAACCCATGACCTGTTAAGACAAACCCTGCAGGAATGACAAATAACAACACTACCCCGTCTTCCTGTCACGAACGCATCCACCGGCACCTCATAGTCTTTACGAGGATGCCGGCTATCTGAATAAAATGCTCAGCTCGCAGTTAGCGAGCGAATGTAAGTTGAATAGTTCATTATCCTTACATTTGCATGCTTGTACAAGCATGCAACATATTCCTTACTCGGAAGCCCCGACCTCTGGTCGGGGAGCTTCACTATCCCTGAGTTTGACGGAGAATCTACTGATAGCGTCTTCATTCTCGATAGGACAGCTCTTGGTGCAGATATAGGGACATCTGATACAGTACAACCAGTCCTGGAACCCCTTGCATAAGTCCATTGCTACCCCCAACAGGTTGTATAGCACAAAGCTATTCTATCCATTAAACCACAATATATTGTATTTGTCAAGCTAAAAGTGAAGCGGTCAATAAATATTTGAATTTAAAGGGATTTTCCGGTGAAATAAATGTTAGGGAAATGTTAAAATGTCACAGACAACTATGAATAAGACGCTATTAGCCATACTCAAGGTCCTTGACAGGCATCAGGAAACTATCATAGGCTCACGTGAGATAGCAAGGGAACTGAAGCTCTACGGGATCATTCTCTCCGAGAGGACGGTAAGATACCACCTTAAGATCCTCGATGAGCGCGGGTTAACAGAGGTCTTTGGAAAGGAAGGCAGGAAGATTACCGAAAAGGGGAGGGAGGAAATTGTAAACTCCCTTGTCTCTGAAAAAATCGGTTTTGTAATAAGCAGGATCGATACCCTTTCGTACCTTACAAATCTGGACCTCGAGGAAATGAAGGGGGACGTGATACTGAACATATCCCTCATCAATAAAAAAGACCTTAAACAGTCACTGAAACTGATGAAACCGGTCTTCTCCTCCCCCTATATAATGAGTGACCGGATAGTCGTTTTCAACTCAGGGGAAAAGATCGGGGACATCCTGCTGCACGATGGGATGGTCGCCATCGGTACCGTATGCAGTGTAACAATTAACGGGATACTGCTTAAGGCCGGCATACCCGTTATATCCCGCTTCGGGGGGGTGCTGGAGATCACCAAGGGAAAACCACCCCGGTTTGTTGCCCTCATCAGCTATGAAGGCTCATCCCTCGACCCCCTCGAGATCTTTATCAGGGGAACAATGACCGATGTGCATGGTCTGATGAAGAGCGGCCACGGGAGGGTCCTTGCCAGTTTCCGGGAAATCCCGGTTGTCTGTCATAGCAGCGTAAAGGAAATGGCCCTGAGGCTTAAGGATAAGGGTATAGGGGGGATCCTCACCATAGGTGAACCCAACACACCGCTTTATGAAATACCTGTTGGCATGGACAGGGCCGGTATGGTGATCATAGGTGGCCTTAACCCCATAGCCCTTCTTGAAGAAAGGGGAATAACCGCTGAGAGCAAGGCAATGTCCACACTCTATGAGTACTCGGAACTAAGGCCCTTTAAAGAGGTATACAGGGAGTTAACATAATCCGCAGACTACGCAGCTGCCCCGGCGTCCCGACTTGATGTCGGGACTAAAATGAGTAAAAAACCCCCTATATCATCGTACCTGACAGCCATAGAATCGCTCAAATCGGGTAATATTCATGTATAATCCGGAATGGATATCCTAAAAAGAAATAAAAGGCTTGAATCTTCAGACAGGGACTTCATCTGGCACCCCTTCACCCAGATGAAGGAGTGGATTCACGATACACCCGTCATAATTGAAGAGGGGCGGGACTGTTTCCTCAGGGACATAAACGGCAGGTGGTATCTTGACGGGGTGTCCTCCCTCTGGGTCAACATCCACGGGCACCGAAAGAGGGAGATCGATGAGGCAATTCAGAGACAGCTCGGCCGCATCTCCCACTCAACCCTCCTGGGGCTTGGCAACGCACCCTCCATCGAGCTTGCTGAAAAACTCGTCGACATATTACCCCGGGGCCTTAACCGTATCTTCTATTCCGACAACGGCTCAACCTCGGTCGAGATAGCCCTCAAGATGGCCTTTCAGTACTGGGTACACAGGGGGATAAAGGGAAAGGATACCTTTCTGTGTCTCAACAATGCCTACCATGGCGATACAGTAGGCGCCGTAAGCGTCGGGGGTATCGATGTCTTTCATGAGGCCTTCGGCCCCCTGCTTTTCAAGACCTTCAAGGCACCATCTCCTTATTGTTATCGCTGCGAGCTGGGACTTGAATGCCCGGAGTGCGGTCTTGGTTGCCTTGAAAGGTTAAGCGAAATATTAAAAGAACATGCCCCTGAGATTGCCGCTGTCATTCTCGAACCAATGGTCCAAGGCGCCGGTGGCATGATCGTCTTCCCCCCCGGGTACCTCAAGGGCGCCAGGGAGCTTGCAAGGCAACACGACGTGCTCTTTATTGCCGACGAGGTGGCGGTAGGATTTGGCAGAACGGGCAGGATGTTTGCCTGTGAACACGAGGGGGTCACACCTGATTTTATCTGTCTTTCAAAGGGGATAACCGGAGGATACCTCCCCCTTGCGGCAACCGTAACCACCGGGGAGGTATTTTCCGCCTTCCTTGGCGAGTACGAGGAACTGAAGACCTTCTTTCACGGGCATTCATATACAGGCAATCCCCTTGCATGTGCAGCGGCCATTGCCTCGCTGGAACTGTTTGAAAAAGACAAGATACTCGACGGTGTCAGGAAGAAGGAGAGGATTCTCATGAGCCGGCTTGAGGAGCTGGAAGGCCTCCGTTGTGTAGGGGACACGAGAGGAATGGGGCTCGTCGGAGCAGTAGAGCTGATAAAAAACAGGGAGACCAAGGCCCCCTACCCACTCAGCAACAGAATCGGATACCGTGTCTGTCTGGCGGCACGGGAGAAGGGGTTGCTTGTAAGACCTCTTGGGGACATCATTGTAATAATGCCGCCACTTTCAATAAGTACGGAGAACCTGAAACGGATGCTTGAGATTCTAAAAGAATCAATAGCCGAAGTAACCAATTCCTGAAGCAGCAGTCCACTATCCATGCCATTATCAGTTAACGGACTATCGCCCTGAATACAACCACCCGGATGCGGCGATAAGCAAGCCGGCTATCGCGTTACCTGGGAATCAATAAACTCCATAATCTTCCCGGCACGTTTATTATATGTAAAGTCTTTGACCTTTTCGTAGCAATTACGGGCGATCCTCTTTGCCATATCCGGATTTTCAAGGATAGAGGTTATAGACCCGGCAAGCGCCTCAACATTGCCCGGTTCAAAGAGAACCCCGTGGACACCATCAACTATAACCTCATTTATACCCGACAGGTCTGAAGCAACAATCGGCACACCCGCCGCCATAAACTCAAAAAGCTTCAGAGGCGATGAATACTCTGAAGGGGCATGTGCGACGTTTGGAATAATGCATATCTTCGCCCTTGCCAGATAATCCACGATATCCCTCTGCCTCAGGTGCCCAAGGAAAACAACCCTGTCACTAACCCCGGTACTCCCGGAGAGTTCCCTTAACTGGTTAAGCCTGGAACCTCCTCCGGCAATCACGAGCTTCTCATCCGGCAGGTACTTCATGGCCTTAATCAGTATATCCACACCCTTCCAGTTATAAAGGCTGCCGGCATAAAAAAGATACTCCCTCGATAACAATTCATACTCCCATCTCTCTTTCAGCCAGTCATCCCTCACCGCATTCGGCAGGGTTATAAAAGGAGTATTGCCGGTGTTAAAAAGGGCATCTATGTCTTCCCGTAGTCGCCTGGATATTGTTATCACGCCGTCTGAACCTCCAAAAATAAAGTTCTCCAGTGCCCACATGTATCGTCTCTTCTTAAGGTTGTCCCCTACTGACAAGGAGAAAATCTCATGGGCCTCGTAAATTACCGGCATTTTAAGCCTCTCCTTTCTTTCAAGCAGAAAACCGGCAAGCTTTGGATGCCTTACGAAAATAACCCCCCTTTTTTTATTCAGGTAAGACATCAGGGAATAGTTGAAAACCGCATTCCATGAAACGGGCAAAAGGGGGATATTCTTCCTTACAATCGGCAGAAAGGTCATCTTTAACCCACTCAGGGGGGGCAGGGAATAGTAAGAGAGTATATCTCTGCACTTATACCTGCGCTTACCGCCTGATATCAGGTCCACCTCGTTATCGCATTTAGCAAGCGCATGCGCAGTATTTACAATCTGGATAAACCTTGCCCTGTTATCAGGGAGTATTTCCGGCAGGGTGAATAGTATTGTCATGTTCCGTCCTCTCCGTATTTTTAGATGCCAGAATAAGGCCTACCAATATTCCAAGGGGTATGAGACTGCGGTCTTCAAAGAAACAGCGGACAAGATATTCACCAATAGCCGCCGACAGAGCCGCCAAGAACATAAAAGAATAATTAGAACCCTGCAGAATATTAACCTGTAACAGGTTGCGAACAAGCAACACCGACAGCATCAGGTATACAAGCAACCCCGGTACTCCCTGCTGGTATAGAAACTTGATGTACTGGTTGTGAGGTGATGTTGGTTTTTCCGGTGGTGGGAATTCCCCGTGTACCTGCCGAAAACTATCCCTGTAGTTTTCAGACATTGCATTATCATCAAGGCCGTGACCAAAGAGGATATCGTTCATTGACAACCTGATAAAGTTTTTCCAGGCCTCAAATCTCAGGGAAATCTGAATTTTCTGAAATGTATGCTTTTTCAGGAAATAATAATTGGCAGGGAAAACAAAGAAGGCAAGTATTGCCAAAAGCAGCACAAAGGGTGTCGCCTTTTTAATTGTACTATAAAAACTCCAGGACCTCTTCCGTAATGCAAGACCCCATAAAAAAAGCACCGTGAATAATGCCAGCCAGCCACCCCTTACGCCTACAAGCAGTATGGCGGATATTTCTCCTGCTGCAGCAAGCTGCCACAAGGTTCTCCTGTTGTTTTCTTCAAGAAACACCTGCCAGAGGGTAAAGGGCAGAAAGAACAAGAGAACTGTTGAATAATTCCTTATCTCACCGTAATTTATCTTCCCCATACTATACAAATCATGCCCCATTTCAAAAAAAGCGATGAACGTATATACGACCCCTGCAAGAGCAAAAAAGGCTCCGCACCTCCTTGCACTCTCAGGCCTGCGGAATGTAGCTGCCAGAACACAACACAAAAAAAACGCTTTCAGATAAACCTTCTTGAAAATAAAGAGACCCTGCAAGGAAAAGTCATTGACAAAAGACGACAGCAGACCGGAGAGGGAAAGAAAAAGTATTGACAGAAACAAAGGGTCCCGCCAGTTAAAGCCGATTCTGTCGGTCGCTATTGCCCTTGACAGCCATGCTGCAAGGGGGATATAAAAAGCCGCCTCCCTCAGAGTACCGAGCTTCCCGGCAAACATCAAAAAAATGAACACGTATATGCCGTATTCCATTACATAGGGCAATATTACGTCGACACGGTACGATTTATCCCTCATGTCATGTCTCACCATTACCCTCTGCTATATGGTGTTCGAACACCTCTGCTATCCTGTCCCACCTGAAGTTTTCAACCACCCATTCCCTGCCGCGCCTCCCGAGGGATTCCCTCAGGCCCTTGTCTCGCAGGAGTTTTTCGGTTGTCTCCGTCAGGGCAACCTCATCTGCCGGCGGTACCAGCACGCCGGCCCCCTTGCCGACCACTTCGGGGATACCACCTGTCCTTGTTGAAATCACAGGGACTCCACATGCCATGGCCTCGGCAATGGAGATACCGAATGTTTCGTCTGCAATGCTTGGAAAAACCGCCAGGTCGGCAATCGAGTAATAGGAGGGAAGTTCACTGTTCTTTATACTCCCCGGGAAGATGATTCTTCCTTCCGTATTCAGGGCTTTCGAGAGACTCTCAAGTTCCTTCCTGTAGTCACCCTCCCCTATTACCAGGTATTTTATTCTATAACCCTTCCTCACAAGAGATGATACGGCCTTTACCGAGTACTGTATCCCCTTCCAGCCCACAAGCCGGCAGGCACTAATAATAACAGCTTCGTCATTCTTAATACCAATGCCCCTCTTTAACTCCATATCCGGGGGGCGTGGGCTGAAGATCTCCGTATTGACGCCGTTGTACAGGACCTTTGGCCTGAGTCCGCAGTACTCTTCTATCTGAGAGGCGTTAAATCCGCTACAGGCAAATAAGAAGTCAACCTTACCGGCAAGGAATCCATAGCCGGGGAAGAACTCGGTCCCGCCGCTTCCGTATATTAACTTTGCACTGCTCAATCTGGAGGAAATAAGGGTCAACGGTATATCGTAAGGTTTCGAGACATATATATAGTCAAACCCCTCTTTTGACAGGTTTGCAAAGGCAAGGATGCCGAAAGAAATACGTTCTACAAACTTCCTGAACCTCGAGCCGAGGTCGGGAACCAAGGTTCTCTTCAGGTATGGATATGTCTTTATGGAAACCCCCTCCGGCACATCCCCGGTTATATGGCCTTTCCCGCCGTAAATGCAGACGGAATGACCTCTTCTTGCCAATGCCCCGGCCATTTCCCAGTTAAAGGTCTCGATACCGCCCCTCTTTGTTGTGGTGGTAAGATTATAAAGTGCTATTTTCATATATCGACTCCGTAACGGCCTCAAATACCTCCTCCACCTCGATCCGGTTCATACAGAAAGGCTCCCCGCACCTTTTGGTAATACAGGGGGAGCATGGTCTTCTCTTATGTATGATCCTGTGCAGGTGCCGATCCTGAAGCGCTCCAACTCCCAAGGGGTCCGTCGGACAGAAGAGCGATACCGTTTTAGTCTTGAGGGCAACGGCCATATGCATTGTGCCTGTGTCATTTGTAACAAGAACCTCCAGCCTGCTTACAAGCGCACCAAGCAGTTTCAGGGAGACCTTGCCTGCAACCGAAACAGCCTCCCTCCCGATCTTCTCTGCAATATACCCGCAGAGCTTCCCTTCGCTCCTTGACCCTGTTATTATAATCCTCACATCCGGGGCAGCGCTTACGAGTCTCCTCCCCAGGTCGATAAAACGCTCA
>BDTA01000017.1 GCA_002897935.1 bacterium BMS3Abin08 | reverse complement strand
AATTAATACACTTGTTGAGGGACAGAGAGCTGTATTTACAGGTATAAGGAACGATATAGAAAGAATCGATCACTATACACGGGAGATTGAACGCCATTACCCAAAGGCCGATATGGTTGCGCTTAAAAATAAACAGATGCAGTCACACATCAATTCCCTTCGGGAGAAACTGAGGGGCTTTAAGCTGTGAGGATCTTCCGCCTCTTTCTCCCGGGCCTCCTCGTAATTCTTTTGTCGGCCGGCTTCTCAGCCGGATCACACAATGACATAACCGATATAAGTTGTTTCGATTGTCATAAGAGGCTCCCCTTTAATGAGATAACTGATAAATTCTCGGACTCCGCCGACCGCACATGTATGAAATGTCACAGCGCTGACATGGCAGGTTTTTCCCATCCCGTAGGGATAAAGGTCGGGGTTGAATTGCCGGATGATATGCCCCTCGGCGATGGCAGGAGGATGATGTGCATAACGTGTCATACCTTTCACTCCACGACATATATCAACCTATCAGGAGAGAAGAAGAGATTCCTCAGGAGAGCAGTAACCGGCAGGAATTTCTGTGCAAGCTGCCACAAGACCGATACTTTCCCGGTTCATTAAGTGACCGGTGTTCACAGACGGCCCTTGCCCATGAAGTCTCCACCTCTATACCCGGGCAGGCCCCGAGTATAGCCTTTTCTATCACTAATATCGTAATATTAAGTTTTAACTCTTTAGTGGGCGGTTAGCTCAGCCGGGAGAGCACCACGTTCGCAACGTGGGGGCCGGGGGTTCGAATCCCCTACCGTCCACCATAACTCTTTGAAACATGGTATGCGCCTTATCAGGGTATACAAGGGGCCCGGTGCAAGTTCGTTTCACTACCCCGTCGTCCGGGATTACCTGCTCTTCCAATAACGAAATCCGGACAGGCGGGCAACCCGTTAAAACCCGGGATGATCAATACCTCACCCTCTTATATTCAATACAGGAGTGAATACGTCAAGATGGATAAGTTCTTTATAACCGGCCCAAAGAGGCTAAAAGGGAAAATATGGATTTCCGGCTCCAAGAATGCCGCCCTCCCAATCATTGCCGCAACCATCCTTTCGCCGGGGAACCACCTGATTCACGGCGTGCCCGACCTGATGGACGTAAAGACCATGGGACGGCTCCTGGAGTATATGGGTGCGGAGTTTTCGTATGAGGATTCCACCGTAAATATAGATGCGGGATGCTTAAACAGGGTTGAAGCCCCGTATGAACTGGTCAGGACCATGAGGGCCTCTGTGCTGGTGCTTGGCCCTCTGCTTGCCAGACATGGCAGGGCGAGGGTTTCTCTTCCGGGGGGGTGTGCGATCGGGGCCCGGCCCATAAACCTTCATCTCTCCGGCCTTGAAAAAATGGGGGCAAGGATCACCCTCCACGGCGGCTATGTCCATGCCTCGGCGAAAAGACTTAAGGGGACCGATATATACTTTGATACCCCCACTGTAACGGGAACTGAAAATCTGATGATGGCAGCCACGCTGGCAGAAGGCATAACACGTCTTGAAAATGCTGCGTGTGAACCGGAGATCAGGGACCTTGCCGGTGCGCTTACCTCCATGGGTGCACTCATCAACGGCGCTGGTGAAGGTGTTATTGAGATAGAGGGAGTCCAGGAGCTTACCCCGATGGTCCATAAGGTCATTGCCGACCGGATCGAGGCTGCAACCTTTCTTATCGCAGCAGGGATAACCGGTGGAGATGTGACTATTCGGAATGCGTGTTCAGAAGACCTTGAGGCAGTGATAATAAAGCTCCGGGAGACGGGGATATCTATTTCGGAGGATGAAAACGGAATAAGGGCAACAGGACCGGAGAGGCCCCTTGCGTGTGACCTCCGGACCCTTCCATATCCGGGGTTTCCCACGGATATGCAGGCACAGTTTATGGCCTTGATGTCGGTTGCCGCCGGTACAAGTGTGATAAGGGAAACCATTTTTGAGAACCGCTTCATGCATGTTGCGGAACTGAGAAGGATGGGTGCGGATATTACAGTGGAGGGTTCAACCGCTACGGTTAAGGGCGTAAAGAACCTGAAGGGAGCCCCGGTAATGGCTACAGACCTCAGAGCAAGCGCCTCAATAGTGCTTGCTGCACTCGCTGCAGAGGGGGAAACGGTCATTGACAGGATATATCATATCGACAGAGGCTACGAAAGGATAGAGGCCAAACTCCGCTCTGTTGGTGCGGATATCAAAAGGAGTAGGGGGTAACCGGGTTGTGAGCAGCGCCCTCTCAACGGGGCTGTTGCCCAAATAGGAAAAAGCCTTTACTGTCATTCTGAACTTGTTTCAGAATCTCGAAAAATCAACATGTTATGAGACCCTGAAACAAGTTCAGGGTGACAATTTATGGTTTGGGCAACAGCCCGTCAAGATATAATCTACAGGAGGATCCGGCTTTATCGGAAGACCGGGAAAGAGCTTTCAATGAAACTTCGCAGAATAAGAAACTGGGTTCTGTATCCTGAGAGTCCGGTAAAGCTGGCAATCATTCTGACGCTTCCCCTGACAATCGTCCTCTGCATCCTCTTCTTCACTGTAATTTACTGGGAAAACAAGAGCCTTGACGACATACAGAGAAAGAACATGCTTGTCTATTCAAGGTCGCTTTTTCAGCACATAGTTACATCTCCTATCTGGAGGATGCCCCATAACGGTTACTTCGTAGAGGTCACCCAGCACCTTGGCAGGAATGAGCCGGGGCTGTCGATAATGGGCAAGGATTACGTCCGAATCGACCCTGCCCTCATGGGGCCACGTCTCGCCACCTTCCTTCAGAAGAGGGCCACCTACAGGTTTCATTTAACCAGTCTTGAATCGCAGCAGTCCAGCAACAGGCCGGATGAATGGGAGCTTGGGGCGCTGAGGAGGTTCAAGAACAGTGAGATAACCGAGGACCTGATCAGAGCTGCCATCATGGGCAATAGCTATTACAGGTATATGGCGCCTGTTCCAATTGAGGGAAGATGTCTCAGGTGTCACATCAACCTCACAGCCGGAATGAGTATTGATATCCCCGTTGACTACCCCGACAGACTGTACGCATCCCGGGTTAAGAGCAGTGCCATTACATTTGCAACATTCGGGCTCTTTGTTCTTGCCTTTGTGATGGCAGTAACGTTTTTCTTTTCAAAGAGGATCAGTGACGGCTTCAAGGCGGTCAATGGTTTAAACGAAAAGCTCCGGGCACTGTCTGCGAGGGATGAAAGGATTATAGAAAGCATTGTTGACGGCATGGCCATCATCTCTCCACACGGCACGATAGACATGGTGAATTCCACACTTGCAGGGCTCATGGACAGAGAAGTTGAGGAGATTATCAATATGGATATAAGGGGGATCAGTGACAAGGGAGCCCTGAGGATTTTCACTGCATCACCTGGTGAGGAACTCGAACTCGATGGGCATATATACACCATCACCGATATCTCCATCGAGGATGAGGAGAGGGGCCGGCGGTTTGGAAAGCTCAGGATACTCCATGACGCCACCAGGGAAAAGCTCTCCGCTTCCATGGAATTAGCCGGGGCAGCCGCCCATGAAATGAGGCAACCGCTCTCGATCATCCTGACCTTGAGTCCCCTTATTAAGGATAAGATAAAGAAGGGTGTCGTACCCGCGGAGGAATTGTCTATGCTTGAGTCGCAATGTGAAAGGATCAATGAAATCATCACCAGGATGTTAAATATAACGCACTACAGGACAAAGGCATATGCGGAGGGGAAGAAGATCTTCGACCTCCGGGAGGATTGAATAATAAAACGACTGATTATGCTAAAATATTTACAAAAAGGCAAGGAGTCGACAATGACAACGAGGAATCAGAACCTCCAGGATCTTTTTCTTAATCAGGTCCGCAAGGAAAAGACCCCGGTGATCGTTTACCTGACGAACGGGGTAAGGCTGAAAGGCGCTATTAAAGGTTTTGACAACTTCGTAATTCTTCTCAAGGATGCCGCCATCCAGATGATTTACAAACACGCTGTATCAACAATCATTCCGGAGGGCCATTTCACTTTACAGACCAAGGAAGAGGAATAAAACGGGCTGATGGGAGAGAGGAGAAACCCCCTTCCGACAGTTGATCTCTTGATTGAATATCAAGATGGTCTTATCCTGATAAGACGAAAGAATCCTCCTTCGGGGTGGGCGCTTCCAGGTGGATTCGTCGATTATGGGGAGTCCCTTGAGGAGGCCGCAGTAAGGGAGGCCGGGGAGGAGACCGGCCTTGATGTTGAACTTATCCGTCAGTTCCATACATACTCGGATCCGGGGAGAGATCCGAGATTTCATACAATAACAACAGTGTATCTTGCAAGGGCTGAAGGAGAGCCTGCTGCAGGTGATGATGCCTCGGAAGTGGCTGTCTTCCGGCGTGATAATCTACCCGATGATATTGCCTTTGACCACCGGGAAATACTTGAAGACTACTTTGAGAAGAGGTATTAGAACAGGTATTGCCGATACATAAACATCAAGTTAGAGGAGGACACGGTTAATGTTGCACTTTATGCGAAAACACGCAAAGTTTTTTTATATCTTCTTTTTTCTGATAATAATCTCATTCGTATTTTTCTATGTCGGTCCGGTTGACAGGAACTCCAACACCATCCTCGTCGAGATAGGAAATTCCAAGATTTATCTTGATGAATACTGGAAAACCTATGACAGACTCAGAGACTTTTACCGTGACATCTATAAGGACAGGTTTGATGACAAGCTTGAAAAGAAACTGGATCTTAAGGACAAGGCCCTGGAGATGCTCCTTGACGAGAGGCTCCTTGCCATGAAGGCCCGGCAGATGGGGCTTGCCGTTTCCGACAAGGAACTCCAGGAAGCGATTATGAATGAACCGGCCTTCATGAGAGAGGGGGTGTTCAGGAGAAACATATATCTGAGGACCCTGCAACTCAACAGGCTGACTCCCCGTAATTACGAAAACTCCAAAAGACAGGAACTTCTCATTAATAAAATGAGGTCGATCATTGAAGATGCCGCTACATTGACCCCGGAGGATATCAGTGACTTCAAGGGCAATAATGAGTTTCTGAAGACCTTCAAGAATGCCCTGCTTGCTGATAAACGCCAGAAGCTGTTAAGGTCCTATATCGAAACCCTGAAAAAGAGATTTGACGTAACTGTTCACAGGGATCTCCTGTCTTAGCCGGTCTATGAGATGTCGCCTCCGGTCAGGGTAAAAATCTGTGGCATAACAAGGGTGGAGGATGCCCTGGTCTCAGTTGAGGCCGGAGCCGATGCCCTTGGGTTTGTCTTTTATGAGGGGAGTCCCAGGCATGTCTTTCCTGAAACGGTCAGGGAAATCATCTCTCATCTGCCCCCGTTTGTATTGACAGTGGGAGTCTTTGTTAATGAGCACCCCTCAAGGATCAGGGAGGTTATGGAGCTGTCCGGCCTTGATACCGTTCAGCTTCATGGTGATGAGCCTCAGGAGGCATGTTCCTTCTGGTTGCGTGTAATCAAGGCCTTCAGGGTCAGGGACTTTACCGATCTGGAACCCTTAAGGAAATATCGGGTTTCAGCATATCTCCTCGATACCTATTCTTCTGAATTACCGGGCGGCACCGGGTTGACCTTTAATTGGGATATTGCAGTGGAAGCAAAGAAATTCGGTCCCGTCATCCTCTCCGGCGGGCTTACACCCGAAAACATTGAAAGGGCTGTGAGATGGGTTCAACCCTATGCCGTTGATGTCAGCAGCGGTGTGGAGCGGGAAAAGGGGATAAAGGACCATGATAAGTTGAGGCTGTTCATCGAGCGTGCAAAATCAGCCATCCCTTAATCTTGTGAGACCATACCGCGGCTATTCAGAGTCTGTTTGTAAATGTCTTTTTGTCGTCATACCCCGAAAGCGTTCGGGGCGTCCGGAGTCACTTGCCACCCTGATCACGGTCTTTACGTTTCCCCTCGGATTGAAATCACCGATTACCTCAATAGACCTCGGTCCAAGGAGCGTCATTAGATCCCCGTAAATCCTGTTTGTTACCTCTTCATGGGATATGTGCCTGTCCCGGAAGGAATTCAGATAGAGTTTCAATGACTTAAGTTCAATGATCTTTTCGTCGGGTACATATCTTATCCTGATTGCAGCAAAATCAGGATAACCTGAACGGGGGCAGAGACAGGTGAACTCCGAGAAGGTTATATCTATCTCGTAGTCTCTCTCAGGTGTCGGATTGTCCCACACCTCAAGCCTTGCCTCTTGTATTGCCTTCTCTCCGGGCCTCATATCCTTTAAGTGTAGAGTTAATCAACAGTTTTTTTCAAGATCTTCTTAACGGCCCGAATCTGCCGTTTGACTCGCGGGTCAAATAGAGGCGGGTGGGTAATGGCTTTTCGTCTCATTCTCGTCGGGCCTCCTGGTGAAGCATAACGATTGCCTGGAAACCGCTCAAAGCCATTAGCCACCTGCCCTTTTCATGGATTGATGGAATCTCTATCGGCAATTCAGGGTAACGGGACTTTCCACGGGGCACTAAGCAGTTTTGTTAAGAACAAGGTTATAATAAGTGGTGCTGAGATTGATCTCTATAGCGCTCTTGCTTCTGTTTCTGGTTTCCTGCAAGGAATCCTGCGAATTCATTGTCTTCTCTTCAGACCGCGACGGTGACTTTGATCTCTATGCGGTCCGGCCGGATGGAACCGATCTGAGAAGGCTCACCGACAACGCATGGAATGACCGCTATCCTTCGATCTCTCCGGAGGGGCTTATTGCCTTTATTGCAGACAGATACGGCAAGGATGATATTTACCTGATGAAGATCGATGGAACAGACCTCAAGAGACTAACCTTCAATGCAGAGAACAGATATCCAACGTTCAGCCCCGACCTGAGAGAGATACTGTTTATCAGTGACCGCGATGGTGATTTCGATGTTTACCGTATGAACCTTGATGGAAGCAATACCGTAAGGATAACGAACGACCTTTTTGACGACCGTTCACCCTCTTTTTCCCCTGACGGGAAAAGGATCGTTTTTAGCTCAAAGCATGATAAGAATTATGACATATACATAATGGATGCGACGGGATACAACGTAAAACTCCTCTTTCACGGAGGTGACAGTTGGGCCCCGCGGTTCTCAAGAGACGGTACCAGGATTGCCTTTTATTCCGACTACGGCGGTGAATTCGAGATTTATATTATTAATGCCGATGGCAGCGGTCTCAGTAGAATCACCGATGATGGCGGGGCCGCATATCCCTACTTTTCACCTGATGATAAATGGATTGTTTATTCATCATACAGTGACGGGACCCCCCAGATTTATAAGGTCTCCCCGGACGGAAAAAGGAAGGAGAGGGTCTTGAAAAGCCAATCAAGCGACCTCACGCCAAGATGGGAATGCCTCAGGGAAGGAGAGGTTAACCTGAAGCAAGACCGGTTTTAACAGCTGCCTCCGAGACGGCATGAGCAACCGATGAAACGACCCTCTTATTAAAGATGCTCGGTATGATATAGTCTTCATGCAGTTCATCATCCCTCAGGGTGTAGGCAATGGCATGTGCCGCCGCAAACTCTATTTCCCTGTTGACCCCATGGGCCTTGACGTCAAGCAGCCCCCGGAATATACCCGGGAAGCTGAGCATGTTGTTGATCTGGTTCGGATAGTCCGATCTCCCGGTGGCCAGGACCCGCACGATTGGAAGGGCCTCCTCCGGTGGTATTTCAGGCTCCGGGTTTGCAAGTGCAAAGACAACGGGGTCCTTTGCCATCCGCTTTATGTCATCAGGTGTGATAATGCCCGGAGCAGAAAGGCCTATAAAGACATCCGCACCATTCATCACCCGGGATATGCTTCCCTTTAAACGCCCGGGATTGGTCTTGCCGGCCAGTGCCCTCTTATAAGGAGCCATATCCTTTCTTCTGCCTCTGTATATTGCGCCTGCCCTGTCACAAACAATAATATTCCCTATGCCGTAGGATGAAAGGATCGAGGCGGTGGCAGCCCCTGCAGCGCCTGCACCGACAACCACAACCTTCAGATCCCCGATCTTTCTCTTCAGGAGCCTGCAAACATTTAACACCGCAGCAAGAACCACAACGGCAGTTCCATGCTGGTCGTCGTGAATGACCGGGATATCAAGGATATCCCTTAACTCGGTTTCAATATCAAAACAGCGTGGAGCAGAAATGTCTTCAAGGTTGATACCGCCGAAAGCAGGCGAGATATTCCTGACCGTGTCGATAATTGATGCGGGATCCGTGGTCCTTAAAGCCAGAGGGAAGGCATCAATACCTGCAAATTCCTTGAAGATCATGGCCTTGCCTTCCATGACCGGCATTGCAGCCTCAGGCCCGATGTCTCCAAGGCCCAGTACGGCGGAACCATCGGTTATTATGGCTACCGAGTTGCCTTTTATTGTATACCTGTAAGCGTGTTTTCTGTTCCTGTGGATGTCCATGCATACCCTGGCGACTCCAGGGGTATAAACCTTTGAAAGGTCATTTCTGTCTCTTACGGGCATCCTGTTTTTTATCTCAATTTTCCCTCCCCGGTGAGCTGTAAAGGTGCGGTCCATGACCCGGAGGACCTTTACTCCCGAAAGCCTCTTTATGGCCTTTACAATAAGCTTTTCATGTGATTCATCCCGTGTATTTACCGTTATGTCACGGATTATTTTCCCCCGTTCGGTCCTTACGATATCGACGGCACCGAGGTCGCCACCGGCACTGCTGATCGTATTTGCAATCTGTGCAAACATCCCGATGCGGTTTTCTATTTCGAGTCTGATAGTGATGCTGTAACTTGGTCCGGGCACGCGGATCATATGAGTGTCCCTCTTTTTTTCTACATTATATCCGCTTTTTTGCATAATATCAACATAAACCCGGCGGTTTGCCTCATGTCCACGGTGTAGCGCGCGGATGTCGACAGATCACGAAGCCGGCTGAAATGACGACAGCCTGTCAGGTTACAACGCACCTTGCCGAAAGACCCGGACTTTGGCCGGAGAGCTGACTGTCTTCATCAGATCCAATATGAGGGGATTCAAACGGGGGAGGGGTCGGGGGGAGTAAATCTACAAGTTCTCTTCCATCTCCCAGACACCGCAGGGACAGATACCTGCACAGAAAGCGCATCCGATGCAGAGGTCATCATTTACTATGTAGGCGTAAGAGCCGTCTTCGTATTCGGTTCTGCTGATTGCGCCGTAGTAGCAGGTTATCTCACACATATGACAGTCCCTGCATACAGCGCAGGACATGCACCTGTTGGCCTCTGTCAGGGGGGTTGGAGATTCATCCCTGCACACATCATAGTAAGCGGTTTTGATCTGTTCGTATGGAACCATGGGCTTTGGCGCCGGTCTGTAGTAAGACCTTCCTGAAAGCAGCGCATGAACTGCATCAGCGGCCTTTCTTCCGTGACCGACAGCATGAGTGACAAGGCCGAGCCTTGTTGCATCCCCTATAGCATAGATCTTCGGGTCCGAGGTATGCCCGGCCTCATCTGCCTCGATCCAGCCCTGCTTGTCGGTATGTACCGACGGCGGGAGGAAATCCGTTGCCGGTGTATCACCAATTGAGACGACCACGAGATCGGCATCGAGGGAAGAGCCGTCGGTAAAGTAGATCCTGCCCTCTTCCTTGCTGTATCTTTCGGTAAACTTCGGCCAGAGAATTGCGGTCCCGAGGGATTCGGCTATTTCAAGTTCCTTTCCAAAGGCGGCGGGTCTCTGTATATCAACTGCCGTGACCTCCTTCGCACCGCAGTGGAACGCCTGGGCAGCAACGTCCATGCCCACATTTCCCGCCCCGATAATAACCACCTTCCTGTCCTTGAGATCAGAAAGACCACCGGTGTTTATTCCCTTCAGAAAATCGTAGGCGGTAACCATATTTTCCGCACCTTCCACGTTCATCTTTCGGGGTTTGTGGGCACCGCAGGCAACAATTACAACGTCATGGTCCTTGTATATCTCCCGGAAATGCTCCTGATTAATCCTCGAGGAAAGATGAACCTCCACACCTATCTCGCGGAACCTGTCAAGCTCCTTCTTGAGGACCTCATGGGGTAATCTCTCCCTCGGTATACACAGTTCAAGCTTGCCGCCAAGCTTATCCTCTGCCTCATAGAGGTCCACTTCGTGTCCCTTCAGGGCAAGCTGCCACGCAGCTGACAGTCCTCCGGGACCACCACCGACAACGGCCACCCGCTTGCCGGTCTTTGCCTTTGGTTTTGGTGCCTTTGCTTCAAGGCTTGCCCTGCCGAGGTCTTTTATATCTACGGGCCTGTCAACCTGCCCCCTGGTACATGCCTGCATGCAGAGGTTGGGACAAATCTCACCACAAACCGTTGCGGGAAGCGGGCTGTACCGAAGCACCAGATCCAGCGCCTCATCAAGCCTTTCAGCCCTGATTAACTGTGCCCTCCTCTGGGTAGGTATCCCTGAAGGACAGCTGTATTCGCAGGGGGGTGAGTACTTTTGGTTGTTCCATACAGGCCTGTATCTCCTGTCCATACCGGTAGTAATATAAGGCAGTACCGTCACCGGGTGGTTTATATACTCAGCAAAAATGCCCCCCTTTCCAACTCCCGGTTCCCAAACCGTACTCCTGAACTCCTGTATGGGCACCTTAAAGGGCTTCCTCTTTGCCCTCTCCTGGGCAGTGTACGGTATCAGTTTCCTCCAGGTATCCTTTGAGGATGCAAGCTCATCATAATAGTCCATCCTGTCGACGGCTTCAAGATAGGGTCTCATGTTAGTCACAAGCCACTCCCAGTCCTGATCCGTCAGGTCAAGCAACTTTACATCAAGCTCACTAAAACCCTCGATAGGCCCCCGGAAGTATATCACCCCGCTGACCATACCTACACAGGGACGATAACCGAGGATGTTCCCGGTGTTTCTTGGGTTGACTCCACATACGACAGCAACCCCTCCCGCCTTAAATTCAGCAAAGGTATCACCCACATCCCTGAAGTACCAGGACTGAGGCGGGTCAAAACGGGGATTGTGCTTTGTCATTGTGTCACAGCGTGCTCCACCACTGCCCTGAACGTACAGAATCCCCTGGGCGGCAGCATTATGAGCGCCATTGGTGACATCGCCAAGGACGGTAATCTTTGCCCCGCAGTTAACCCAGCCCACATCATCTGAGGCCCCCCCCTTGACGATGATCTCCGTCCCGAACATCCCCATACTGCCAAGCCTCTGACCAACAGGGCCTTCAACTGTTATCTTTACAGCCTCTCCCCTTGGCCAGATACGGCCTCCGATCCCGTGCTGGCCATCGGCGATTATCTCTAATTCCCTCGCTCCCTGACTGACAGCCTCCTGGATCTCCGCTTCAAAGACCCTGGATGGGGTTCTCTTACCGTCCTTATTTCCTCTTAACAGAACCTTTTTCACAAGACACCTTCTCCTGTATTATCCGTGCAGCCTTATAATCTCAACATACATAGCTTATCTTCAAACGTTCCGCTATTGCCGGGTCATCGGCGCTCAGGCCGTCAGACATACCTATCGGGAGTTCCGTGCTTCTTCCCATGGGGGCAAATATCTTCCTGAGTTCGACATCCGCTGACTTGAAGACCTCCACGACCCTCTCGGCTACCCTGTCAGGGTCGAGACGCCTGTAGAGACGCGGTGACTGTGTAGTAATCCCCCGCGGACATCTTCCAAGGTTACAGACGTTGCAACGATTATACTCATCGCCGAAGCAGCCTGCAGCAGCCTGCATCATATACTTGCCTATGGAAACGGCAGAGGCCCCGAGCATAAAGAGGGCGGCGGCATTTGCTGCAAGGTTGCCCTTTTTACCAACCCCTCCGGCTGCAATAAGGGGAAGTTCGTTCTGTCTCCCCTGGGCAACAAGGTCGAGGTAACATTCCCTGAGATTGGAGGTGATGGGATGTCCCATCTTGTCCATGGAGACATTATATGCAGCGCCGGTACCGCCATCGTCTCCATCTATGGAGAGAGCCGCTGCATAGGGGTTCCGCACAAGGTTGTTGAGTACAGCCTTAGCCGTCCTTGATCCGGAAATCTTCGGATAAACCGGCACCCTGAACCCCCATGCCATGGACATGGACTGTATCATCTTGGCAACGGATTCCTCTATGGAGTACATTGTCTGGTGGGTCGGCGGTGAGGGCAGGTCCACACCCATGGGAACCCCCCTGATCTCGGAGATCAACTTCAAAACCTTGTGGGCCATCAGGAGCCCGCCATCACCGGGCTTAGCCCCCTGGCCGTATTTTATCTCGATGGCACACGGGTCCTCTATCATATGGGGGATTGCCCTTACTATCTCGTCCCAGCCAAAGTATCCGGAGGCGATCTGGGGAATAAAATACTTCATGAAACGCGACCTTAAAAGCCTCTGGGGCATGCCTCCCTCGCCGGAGCACATAACTACCGGCATATTCTCAACCTCGTTAAGGTAGGTAATACCCATTGCGAGCCCTTCCCACATCGTGGGTGAGAGCGCCCCGATAGACATGCTTCCTATCATAATGGGGTATATCTCCCTTACAGGCGGTATGAATTCTCCGGAAGACCTGTCTATCTCGACCCTGCCGTTTACCACCCTGACAGGAAGTTCCTCTGCAGGGAGGATCCTGCCAAGATAGGTCCTGATCCTGAACTCATGCCTTCCTGCATCCAGGGCAGGGTCGGTAAGCATGGATATCCGGGTGAACTTCAGCCTGTCAAGGGTTGAGGGCTGGGGGTCGTTTCTCCTCCCCCCCCTCCTGAAGGGATGTCCGCCGCTGTTTTTATGAAAAAGGAACTTATGCCGGGGATTATACTCAGGCTCTATCGCCTCATTTGGACATACAAGGACACAGGCTGCACAGCCCGTGCAGTAACGGCTGATATCCGTCACCTGTTTGACTATTGAGACCACACGTCTTTCGATCTTGGGTTCAGGCGTTGCACCATCGGAGTGGACGACCCTCTGCACCACCACGGACGGCTCGATAGAGAACATTGGACAGACGGCGGTGCACCGGCCACAGCGTTTGCACCTGTCATCCCTCCACCGGATTCTATATGGGAAATCCTTCAGGGCTAATTGATGATTTTGGTCCAGCCTTGCCGCTGATTCCATACCTTCACCTCCTTTGCATCGGGTGAAACCGTTACCATGTCATACCTCATGGGGAAGATATCGTCGGAGCGGTTCCGTTCAGGCACGGCCCTGTCAAGACCACACTCCTCTGACATCAGTGCGTACTTACCCTTAACACCCCCGATAACCCCGGGCCTCAGTTTCTTTGAGTCCTGGACCATAAAGCATGTACCGTCGGGTACAAAACCGATTATACAGTTGGGTCCGTCAATACATAACGGCCTCAGTGTGGTCTTGAGAAACCTTGCGACTTCGGAATCCCTCCGTTTTTCAATCTCAGAGGGCTTCAGAGGTGTTATGATGTCCTTATAGTAAGTGAGCGGCAGACCAAGCTTTTTCCGTGTATAGTGGAGAATGTGCGTAAAGACCTCACTGTCACTGTTGTATCCGATATACCCGGGGAACCCTCTGCTCATCAGGTACTCCCTGATCGGCACGAAGGCGGTATTCTCACCGTTGGTCATCGAGCCGTATCCCTCGATAAAGAAGGGATGGCATGCATAGAGGTTGATGGCATAGTTGGTGTTTTGTCTGCCCTGGGCGAATATGATCTTTGCCTTCAGTGAAGAGCTGTCAAGGCTGAAGAATTCCCCCAGCTGAAGGGGATCACCAACCTCCTTTAGTGTAAGGATATCAGGATAGAAGGAGAATACAATTATTGATTCGTCCTTTTCTCCCAGCCTCCTCAGTGTGAGCCTTGTCTTCAGGAGAAGGGCATCCTTTTCCTCCCGGGACCTCTCCTTGTCCTCCCCGGGGTAATCATAGACACGTGCAAAATAGTAGTCACGGGCAACCACTCCCTTCTGCGGCCTGATCTTCGGTGTCCATGTGTACTGCAAACGGAATCCAACCTTGCCCATATAATCATCAAGCTGCCTGATGCCGTCCCGTGAACATATGCCGGAGAGTATGGGGTGCTCCTTGAATTCCTCTAATTCCCCCCCGAGGTTCTTCAGGATAAGCCCCATCCCGGAGCCGTCATGTCCCTCCTTCATTGTCTCGAGGGCCACGATGTTCTCAATGGGGGAAAAATAATCCTCTGATGTTAATGCAGCAAGTCGGCACATAAAAAAACCTCTTTTTTATCAAGGTCCTGGTGAGCGTTTTAAAAGGTGAAAACGCTAAAGGCGGCATACAAGAGTATCCATATACTCGATACCGGCAAAATCAGCCGTGAGTTTTTATAATAAATGAACCTATAAAGGCTTGTCAATTTAAGTTTAACTTAAGTTTGACGGGAGGGCGCCGGTTTCTATTAAAATTCAACCCCTCGCAGAGGGGCTGCTTGCAGGTTGTCCCACTCCCCGTAAGGCCCCCCGGCCAGCTTATCCTTTCACTAACGCCTTATAGGCGTTCAGAAGGCTTGCCGTTGTCTTGCCCGGCCGGCCGTCACCAATTACCCTGCCGTCGATCCTGATTACAGGTATGATCTCGGCGCCTGTGCCGGTCATGAAGCATTCATCTGCGTTATACAGATCATAACGCGTGAGAGCGGTCTCAGAGGTTTTAATTCCGAGGGATTCCGCAATCCCTATCACTGTTTTCATTGTGATACCGTCGAGGGCGCCGTAATAGGGAGCGGGGGTAAGAAGCCTTCCATCTTTGACAACAAAGAGGTTGTCTCCTGTGCATTCCGCCACAAAACCTGCTCTGTTGAGCATCACGGCCTCAAGGCATCCGGCCTGCCTTGCCTCGATCTTTGCCATGATATTATTGAGATAGTTTAAAGACTTCACCCTGGGATCAAGACCGTCCGATGCTAAACGCCTTGACGAGGCCGTGACTATCTCAATGCCCTTTTCATAATACCCCTCGGGATAGAGCTGGATGTCATCTACGATGATTATGACTGTTGCCCTCTTGCAGTGCATCGGGTCGATGCCCAGCGTCCCCTCTCCCCTTGTTATAACCAGCCTGATATACCCGTTGTGTTTTTGATTTGTCTCGACGGTCTCTAAGACGGCGTTTTCCATCTCCTCCATAGAGAGCGGGATATCAAGCAAAATGGCCTTTGCACTCTGATAGAGTCTATTAATATGTTCCCTGAGCCTGAAGACCTTGCCGTTGTATATCCTTATACCCTCAAAAACACCGTCTCCATAGAGAAGACCGTGGTCAAAGACCGATATGCGTGCATCCGACCTGTCATAAAACCTCCCATCAATATAGACCTTCATGTTGCCTCCTCATCCAAGAATACATCCCTGAGTTTTTCATACCTGTTACCAAAGGTTGTCTTAAGTATCCTGTCAAATCGCCTGACGATCTTCATCATGTAGATGTCGTGTTTGATGTAGTCCTCCGCCATGGTTACAAATCCCCTGTTGAGACTCCATGCACCTTCCACCGTGCCGCTTTCAAACACGGTTCCCATCAGGACCTCCCTTGAATCGACAACAACAGCAAGCCCCCTGCCGCGTTTTTCCGCATAGATGGTATCCTCGATTGGATGCTGAAAGACCTGGCCTGTCCTTACAACCGGTCTCCCAAAGTGGATCATTGAAATCCTGACTCTTCTCCCGGCAGACTCTTTAAGCAGGCTTTCAAGGCGTCCCAGTTCCTCTGCCCATCCTGATATGAGAATGGTCTCCCTGGCATCGAGTATTATCCTTCCGGCCTTGTCCAGGAGATACTCGTAATCATTAATATTCCATATGTATGAGACATCCGCCTTCTTTCCAACAGAGGCAAGATCCTCTTTGAGGGAACTCAGCGTTGTCTCCATCCTGCTTCTGTAGCTTTGTATTAACTCGGTCGGCTCTATCGGAACATACCTCTTCGTGCCATCCTCACCGGTGGACAGGACGACCCCCTTTTCAGAAAGCCTGACAAGGACCTCATATATCTTGGAGGTGGGTATGCCGGATGCCCTGGCGAGTTCATAGGCGGTTACAGGGCTCTTTTCAAGCAGCCCGATAAAGGCCTTTGCCTCGTATTCGGTCAGACCGATCTCCGCGAGTTTATCAACCATGCTTTTTACATTATTAACTACCATGGTAGTTAATAATAACATTAAAGAGAGAACCTGTCAAGCGGCACGCAGACAGGCAACAGGGTCCCCCGTATCAAACGTATTTGATAATCACCGGCCGTGGCGCGTCCAATCAAGGGGCAGGCATCTGAATGCAGAGGTCTTCAGACACGGGGACTTATAGCTGTTGTCTTGTTTTGAGGCGATGGCTTCACTGCAATGCCGTAGCGGCTGATCAGAGGAATATCAAATGCATGGTTTGACAAACACATTCAAGGAGTTTTAAATTGTTATCGACATGGAGCGGTCATGAAAGAGAGAAGATCTGCCGGAATGAGGGGTTTTGAAGTCGTATCCGCCTACAGGGAGAAAGGGATAAACATCCCCGAACGGAAGACGGCCCGGTCAGCGGGTTATGACATCGAGTCGGCTGAGGACGTGGTTATACCCGCAGATGGATGCGCCAAAGTACCTACAGGAATAAAGGCCTTTATGCAGGATGACGAGTATCTCGGTATCCACATAAGGAGCGGACTTGCCTTCAGGAAGTGCATCTCGCTGGTTAATGATGAGGGTGTCATCGATGCTGACTATTACAATAACCCCGACAACGAAGGCCATATTGTAGTCGGGCTGGTTAATCACTCAGGTGAGCCTGTAGAGATAAAGAAGGGCGAGAGGATTGCCCAGGGGATATTCAAGAAATACCTGTTGGCCGACGGTGACGATGCCGATGAAGAGAGGCTTGGCGGATTTGGTTCAACCGGCAAGTAACCGTGCTGTTATATATCGTTTCCGAGGTTGATGAAATATCCGGTTGTGCCGGAGAGTCGCCCCCACGCGGATAACATCTTTAAATCCGGAACAAACCATGTGACATTAAAATGATTTACTGGATCGAATTCATAATCTGCGCATCTTTAATAGTCTACTCAGGCTCAAGGCTTTCAAAATACGGGGATATAATAGCCGAGAAGACAGGCCTGGGAAGAACCTGGATCGGTTTCATACTGCTGGCCTCTGTTACATCACTCCCCGAACTCATTACCGGCATAAGTTCCGTAACCTTCGCCGGGCTCCCCGATATTGCAGTCGGGGGGGTGGTTGGTAGTTGTGTCTTTAATATGGTAATACTTGCAATGCTCGACGCAATGTATCGCCCAATGCCTTTATCCACCAAGGCCCATCAGGGCAACATACTTGCTGCAGCGTTCGGCACACTTCTTCTGAGCCTGGTTGCAGGGAGTTTAATCGTTGGAAACAATCTCCACGCCTACGGCTGGATAGGCCCCTATAGCCTGGTCTTTGTTGTGATTTATTTAATAGCCATAAGGCTGATCCTGACTTATGAAAAAAAACGGTATGCAGCATTTATGAAGGAAAGGCTGGAAACCGTACCCATGTATAAGGATCTTTCAAAAAGAAACGCATTTATAAACTTTGGTATAAATGCACTTGTTGTTATTATTGCTGCTGTCTTTTTGCCGAAAATCGGTGAAGGCATTGCGGCGGATACAGGGCTTGGCCAGACATTTGTGGGGAATATATTCATAGCAATTGCAACCTCATTGCCTGAAATTGTAGTCTCTGTAGCGGCCGTCAGGATTGATGCAGTAGATATGGCAATTGGAAACCTCTTCGGCAGCAACATCTTTAATATCTTCATTCTTGCAATCGATGATATGTTTTTTCTCAAGGGGCCGATCCTCTCCTATGTGGATGCCAACCACATTATTCCAACCATCTCTGCCATTACCATGACAACTATTGCAATCATCGGCCTGGTTTATCGTGCAGGGAAAAAGCCCTTATTCCTTGCGTGGGATTCTATAGGAATTGTTATCGTTTTTTTACTCAATATGATGCTTCTCTATATGATGAGATAGCCGCCCTGCAAGAGCCCCCCTTCGTGCCCGGGGTCGGCTCTCAAAGGACTGTCCGGCAATCTACGGAAGTGCCGGCTTTGTCCGGCATCACAGATTGTTAATCACATTGCGCAGCTTTGTCTGTATCTCTACCGCGATTTCCGTCAGAGCCGGATTATCAACTGCCAACATAGACGTTACAGGGTCTATTGCCGCCACCTCCACTTTTCCCTCCTGGGTCTCCTGCACAACTACATTACAGGGGAGCATGGTGCCGATTTTATCCTCTGCCTGCAAGGCCTTGTAAGCAAACGGGGGATTGCATGCACCGAGGATCCGGTAATTCCGGAAATCGACATCCAGCTTTTTCTTTAACGTCTCCCTGACATCGATTTGAGTGAGAATTCCAAACCCCTGTTTTTTCAGTTCTTCGACAACCCTGTTAAGGGCGTCATCAAATGACATTTCAATTGATTTGCTGAAATAATACTTCATTTTGATTCCTCCTTTTACTGATATTAGAGCTATCGCAGCAATAGTCCGCCGGAGAGTGTCTTGTTGAGCTTTCGGTCAACCCACCGAAACCACATCCGGTGCATCATGCTGCTCTCACATATGTAAGGATACTCAAAAGATATGAAGAAGGTATGAAGTGGTTGATGGACTTGCAGAAAGTTCATCATACCGCTTTAGGATGACTAAGTCGTGCCCTCCGACCAAAGGTCGGGGCTTTCGGCAATGCTATTCATAGCGATTAAGGAGAAATTTAACGGCAGAAAAGAAACCCTTCTGGATCTCTCATAAATCTTCACAAATCTTCATATTTTCTTCACCGGTTCTTCAAAAGATAAGAGTAACATAATATAAGAAGGTAGTCTATATAGCCTCCTGATATGGCTGTATAAGGCTTAGGATTACCCTCCCCATCACTACCGGCAGCCAGGCTTTACCCTGGCTGCCCTTTTTGCAATGCACTTTTTTTGTCTGTCATTCCGGAACTCCTCAAGCTGCAATCCGGGCTTTCTCCATGCCCCGAACACTTTCGGTGGGAATCCGGTAAAATTAAACGTTTCCGCATAAAGTGCGCAATGACGGAACAGATGAGTTTATGGACAGTTCTGTTGAACTAACATTTATCTTTCAGAGAAACAAGAATTGACAGAAATTATTTATCTGCTATACTATAAATGAATAATTGTTCAACCTTTGAAAGCAGATGATTTAAGCGGATCTCTTCAGTGGCCTAAATAGAGTCTGTGTATAAAGTCGAATAATTGTCGTTTTTCCGTCATTCCGGCTTGTCCGGAATCGTTCTATAAGAAGGATTCCGGACTCTCCCGAATGCGTTCGTGATTGCGGGAATGACAAACGACCGTAGTTTATACACAGACACTAAATAGAATGGAACAATCATGAGTTTTTGCCTCACAAAGGAGAACGAATTTATGCGCCCTCTCCCAACCCCTCCCTGCAGGGGTGGCGTTGGGATGATGTTTCATGATGCTTCCCCTCTCCTCAGATGGGAGAGGGCTTGCCCTGTGTTGTAAGCTTCTCTACTACACACATGGTGGGGTAAGGGGGATTCTCAGATGAAATTACCCCGTTAAAGGAGAAGTAATGGTTAATCCGATTCTTTTGGTAGAAGACGATAGGAAGATTGCAAGGGTCGTCAAGGTATATCTTGAAGAAGCAGGATTCAGCGTTCAACACGTTGAGAAAGGCAAAGATGCAATTGAGGCTGCATTAACGAATATTCCGGTGCTTGTAATACTTGATCTGATGCTGCCTGATACAACAGGGGAGGAAGTGATCCAGGGACTCCAGGAAATCGGGGATTTTCCGGTAATTATGCTTACATCAAAATCTTCAGAGGAAGAAAGGATCGCCGGGTTTGCACTTGGAGCTGACGATTATGTTGTCAAACCCTTTAGTCCGAGGGAATTGCTGTACAGGGTCAAAGCGGTCTTAAAAAGGGCCAAGAAAATGGATATGAGCGATTCAGAACCGATGAGTTTTAATGATGGATTCTTAATCATCGATGGCCACCGGTATGATGTAAAAAAGAAGGACATCCTTTTAAACTTGACACCCACCGAGTTCCAGGTCCTTTTTACCCTCGCATCAGCCCCTAAGAAGGTTTTTACAAGGGATGAACTTGTAGATAAGGCCCTTGGATACCAGTTTGAAGGTTACGAAAGAAGCATCGATGCCCATATAAAGAATATCAGACGTAAGATCGAAGACGACCCCAGGAATCCCTCATTTATTCTTACCGTATATGGGGTGGGATATAAATTTATCGGTAAGAGAGATGCTTAAAAGTCTCTGGATAAAATTCCTCATCCTGCTGCTTGCGGTTTCAATAATTGCACTGTCAGCCGCTTTTATGCTTCGGGAACTGATGGTAAAGGATTTCCGTGGCTATCTGGAAGGCGAGATTGAAGACAGGGTCTACTGGGTAATGGCCGACCTTGAAGCTATGTATGATAAGTATGGTGAATGGAACAGAGATGTCGTAACTGAGGATGTGATCTGGGCATTGATGTTGGGACTTGAGATAAGGGTTTTGGACATGAACAAATCAGTAGTGATGGACACGGAAAAGGCAATCATCAGCTTATCCCCCCTGATGATGAAGCGCGTAATGTCTGTTTCGGAACTCAAGTCGTCAAGTAAATCCAACAGGTTTTTCCCCTATACGCTTTTTTTAGGCGGAAAGGAGATCGGCCGCATGGATGTGCGATTTTTGAAACCCGGGAAGGAAAGTATATTTGTCGAGAGATCAAACAGGTTTCTGTTGCTCTCCCTTTTCGGGCTTGGAGGACTTGCAATTTTCCTGAGCATTGTATTTTCAAAAAAATTGACAAACCCCATAAAGAGACTTGCCTCTGCTGCTAAATCCATCAGTGAGGGAAATCTGAAAAAAAGGGTTCTTGTTTCAGGCAATGATGAGTTAAGCAGCCTGTCGAAAACTTTTAACAAAATGGCAAAGACCCTTGAGCTGCAGGAAGCCCTCAGGAAAAAGACTATTTCAAATGTAGCCCATGAACTCAGGACACCACTGTGTGCAATACAGGGAGAACTTGAAGGAATGATGGACGGTCTTATCCCTATTGACAAAAAAAATTTGCAGTCTTTATCTGAAGAGACAGGGAGGCTAAAGAACATACTCGAGGGGATTGAAGAGCTTTCTCAGGCAGAGGCAAGTGCGCTCTCCCTGAGAAAACAGACGATTGAACTAAAGCCTTTCCTGAAAAATATTACTGAAAGGTTCAGCAAGCTCTTCTTTGATAAAGACATCTCTATTGAACTTCAGTGCAACGATAACATTAGAGTAGATGCCGATCCCGACAGGCTCAGTCAGGTCGTTATAAACCTCCTGAACAATGCCATAAAGGCAACGGATAAGGGTGAAACTGTATGGATAAGGTCTTCAGAGAAAGAAAAAGAGATAATAATAGAAATAGAGGATACCGGGTGCGGGATAAAAGAAGAAGACATACCCTTTATTTTTGAGAGATTTTATAAATCTTCCAAAGGGGGTCTTGGTCTCGGTCTTACCATAGTAAAAGAAATCATCGAGGCGCACGGGGGAAAGATAGAGGTGAGGAGTGAGCATGGACAGGGTTCAGTTTTTACCGTACATATTCCTTTATGATGTTCACAATTGTTCGAAATTCATTCACTGTCATTTCACATGCCTTTGATATACTGTAATCAATAAAATCAAAGGAGGTACAGCAATGAAAAGGAGCGTTACAGCAGTTTTGGTAGTAGTGGTTGCATTACTTCT
>BDTA01000016.1 GCA_002897935.1 bacterium BMS3Abin08 | reverse complement strand
CGGAAGGGATAACCGCTGAAGGCATCTAAGCGGGAAGCCCACCCCGAGATTAAGTCTCCCGTGTCGTAAGACACCTTAAGGTCCCTGGAAGACCACCAGGTTGATAGGCTGGAGGTGTAAGCACAGTAATGTGTTCAGCTTACCAGTACTAATAGACCGTGCGGCTTGACCTGCTCCTTTCTCTTTCCCTTCTGCCTTTTCTGCCAGCTCCCTCCTGTTGTCGAAGACTTGCTTTTCTGTCTCTATAACTGCTATAGTATTTACTCTGAAATAAAGTTTCCGGTGACTATGCCGGCGGGGCAACACCCGTTCCCATTCCGAACACGGAAGTTAAGACCGCCAGGGCCGATGTTACTGCGACTGCGAGGTCGTGGGAAAGTAGGTCGTCGCCGGATTTAAGATAAAAAGGGGAATAGATTGAGTAATCTATTCCCCTTTTATTATGTCTGAATTAACCTGACATAAATCCCAAATCCGGTCAAGCTCTCCGACCAAAGGCCGGAGCTTGCCAATGTAAGGAAATTATTATTTCCGGGTATGCTGGAAAGGGGAAAGCAGTCTTTTGTATTCACCGTAGGGTAGTTTCGATTTCCAATGATTCGTCATTATCCCAAAGCCTATGAAGAGGTAAAAGATGAGGATAAGCACAATTGGATATACTATGGGTTTTATTGTCTTTTTCCGGTTGTGAATATTCAACGAAAGCTCCAGAGCGCCTTCTTGCGGACAATGACTGACGCAGGTCATGCAGGCAAAGCATTCAGGGGATGAAACACTCTCTTTGCTTTCCACATCTATCAGCTCAGGACAGTGTTCCGTGCAGCTATGACAGTGGATACACCTCTCCCCGTTTCTCCGGATCTTTAGCGGACTCAGCAAGCTTACGAGCCCGAGAAGCGCCCCGTATGGGCAGAGATATCGGCACCAGAAGTTCTTGTAAATGAGACTGAAGAACCCGATCCCTATCAGGACAAACAGGGTAATGCGGGACATATCTGTGAAGAACTTCATTGTTTTGACGTCAACGATCTTGTAGTAGTCGGTAATAAAGAAAAGGACCATCATGTTGGGAGTCATGGCAACTCCTATCAACAGCAAAAACAGACCCATAATGATGTATTTGACAGACCGCAGCGGGATATCCAGTTTGTTGTTCATATGAAAATTCCTCCCGCGAACCTTCCCTCCCACCATCCAGAAGTATTGAGAAAGCGTACCAATTGGACATATCCAGCCACAGAATCCCTTCTTCAGAACCAGTGAGACGGCAACTATCCCCACAAAGAGGACCAGTGCCGCAGGATGTGCCGGCTCTACAATACCCGTAAGAAGCGAGTATTTGAAGCTCATAAACCCTGCTATGGGCAGGAATCCTTCAACAGAGGGAGGCCTCTGAACATAAGGCGTTCCCTTTTCAAAATGAGAGACAAACTGAAAAAACCTGTATCCAAGAAAGGAAATGACAAGGAGGAACCACAACTGAACCCCGTACCGTACGTATCTTATGTATCCCCTTCCCGGTGCTTGCATACCCTATATTGAATCATTTGGTCGACCTATGTTTATGATATGAATCATATTGATTCCCGGATTATCTCTAAAAGAGTTGAAAAAAACCAGAAGGGTTCGAGGGGTTCCGGTAAAATGCTGGGGAATTACAGGGGGTTAAAGGCATGTAATGTTACCAACAGAAAAGTCTGAAGAACCAAAATTTAAATACAGGGATTATGCCGGAGAGTCGAGGATTTCCCTGATTTTTGAGAGCAGGGTTGAGGGAGATGCCGGTTTGCTTATAATATTCAGTTTTTCTTCATATATACCTATCCCTTTGGTATATAGAACATCGCCCGGGTAGCCACTGATAAATAATGCCTTTATATCAGGCCGGTCTTTTTTTGCTTCTTCGTAGACTTCCTTGCCGTTATTGCCGGGCATGATTACATCAAGTAGAAGAAAATCGATTTTCTCCTTGTTCTCATGAAACCTCTTAACAGCATCCTCGCCATCTTTTGCAACTATGATGTTATAACCAACCTGAGCAAGCACTTCTGCGGTCAATTCCCTCAGTGTTTCATCATCTTCCGCTAATAGTATTGTCTCGGATCCAGCCTTAGGAATCGCTGTTCCGGCCTGTTTGAGCTTTTCAACTTCTATGTGAACAAGGGGCAAGTGAATTCTGAAAACCGTGCCTTCCCCGGGTTCGCTATATACATGGATAAAGCCATTGTGCTGTCTGATTGTTCCATAGGCCGTAGAGAGTCCAAGCCCGGTGCCTTTACCGGGGCCTTTCGTTGTGAAAAAGGGTTCAAATATTTTCTCTTTCGTTTCCTGATCCATCCCTGAACCGGTATCTGAAACCTCTATCATCGCATACTCCCCGGGGGTGCCATATCCATGGGTAGCCACAAATTCCGAATCGATTTCAACAACTCCGGTTTCTATTGTTAATCCCCCGCCGCAGGGCATTGCGTCACGTGCATTGGTCGCCAGGTTCATTAATACCTGTTCAAGCTGATTACCGTCTGCCATTACAATCATATCCTCCCTGTTGAGAATGGTCCTTAACTCAATGTCTTCTCCGATAAGCCGATGGAGCAACCTACCGGTAGTTCTTATAATCTCATTCAGGTCAACAGGCCTTGCCTCCATAACCTGTTTTCTGCTGAAGGCAAGAAGGCTATGTGTGAGATCTGCTGCTTTTTCTGCTGAAAAAAGTATATTGTCCACGTAGACACTTAGGGGGTTATCCTTCTCCATCTTTATCTGCAGGATATTCCCATAGCCGACAATTGCAGTGAGAATATTGTTGAAGTCATGTGCAATACCGCCTGCAAGCTGTCCCACAGCCTCCATCTTCTGGGCCTGACGCAACTGCTCCTGCAACCTCATCTGTTCGGTAATATCGCAAACTATGGTATGTAAATAAAGCTTATCCTCTATCTTTATGGTTCGCATACTTATTATGGCGTCTATCAATCCGCCACTTTTGGTTTTCAGCTTGCCCTCAAACTCCTGCCTCCCCTCGTGAAGCGTTTTCTTAATAATCTCTCTTATTCCACCTGGACTATATACTGTATCTATTGCTGAAAGCTGCATTGTGGAAAATTCCTCGTGGGAATATCCAAGCACCTGCAGGATCCTGTCATTGAACTCAACAGGCATCGTGGTTGCAGGATCTATAAGAATGATCGCATTGGATGACTGCTCGAAAATGGTGCGGTACATCATTTCTGCCTGCTGAAGTTTTTCTTCAGCCCGCTTGCGAGCACTTATATCGCGTGTAATCGAAACAATACAGCGTTTCCCTTCAAATTCGATCTGTTCTGCTGAAATGAGGCATTGGATAAACTTACCTGATTTCGTTTTGAAATCAAATTCAAAATCACGTATTGCACCATGCTTCTTAAGCTTCATTATAAACTCGTTGCGCTGTTCAGGACTAATCCAGAGGCCGAGATCAAGGGTTGATTTACCGATTGACTCTTCCCTGCTGTACCCGCTTTTATGTTCAAAGGCGTCATTCACTTCAAGGAGCCGTCCGTCATGAAGGGTCGAAATGGTGATGGCATCAGGACTCGAGCTAAAGGCCATCTCAAACTTCTTCTCAGAACTGCGGAGTTCTTGCTCCCTCTGCTTGCGCTCGGTGATATCCCTTGCTATGGAAAGAACCATCTTTTTACCATGAAGCTCGAAGGCGTGCATGCTGATTTCAACGGGAATTATTTTTTTGTCCCTTGCAACAAAGGTGCTTTCAGTGATGTATTTTTCCCCCAGATGAATCTTAACCAGGTATCCTTCCGCAGCTGCATGTTTTTCCGGTAGAATGATATCAAAAGGAGACATGTTTGACAGTTCCTCCTTTCTGTATCCCAGCAGGCTGGCTGCACCATCATTGACTTCAATGAAGGTTGAAGGCAGACCGGCCCGGTCTATGCCGTGAATAAATATGGCATCATTGGCGCTATTGAGAAAAAACCGGTAACGTTCTTCACTCGCCCTGAGCCTTTCTTCCGTCTCCTTGTGTTTTGTAATTTCAGAAACCAGTTCTCTATTGATTCTCGACAGATCCATAGTACGCTGTTCAACCATATTTCTTAAGTGCCTGCTCAAAAAAAACAGAAAAACAGCCCCTGCACTCACCAGCAGGAGAGCCAAAACCGTTACCCCCACTGTCCATCGCACCCAGGTATAATCGGGGTTGAGATCCGGCTTGTAGAGAAAGCCTTTAAGGGAGTAATCCGGGCTGAGCATCCCCAAATTCACAAAGGTATCGGCGATATGTTTCCAGCGGCCAGGGTTCATATGTCCGATCTCTATGAACCGCGGCAGTATCAGTTCACGCATCCTGTCAGCCTCATAGTGCAGGGCCGGCCGACTCCTTTTTGTGCTGTATTTGGTGAGTATCAGCTCAATGATTTCCTTTGGATGCTCCATGGCATACTCCCAGCCGCGCAGGCTGGCCTCGAGGAAAGCCCTTACCCGTACCGGGTGGTCCTTTATTTCCTTTTCTGAAGTAAACAGGCAATCACCATAAAAATCGATGCCGTAACTGACCGGGCGGATCACGGAGTAGGCAATTCCCTGTTCTCCGAGAAGAAAAGGCAGGTCTGTTACGTATCCTGAAAAGGCATCCACTTTCCCCTGAACCAGGTCATTAAGATTCCACGTATGATCGACAATCTCAATATCCTCAGGACGTACTGCCTCATTCAACAACATTGCCCGGATCTCGGAGTTACCATGGGGATTGAGCATTACACGTCGCCCGAGCAGGTCATGAGGTGTCACAATTCCTGAGTCTTTTTTTGCAACCAGCACCTCCGGCGAGTGTTGAAAGATGGCTGCAAGTACAACAACGGGGTTCCCCCGCTGCCTTTCAAGGAGCAGCACAGGCATATCAACGCCAAAATCAGCCCGTCCGGACACCACTTCATCGGCTACGATCATACCGGGCTTCCATTCCTTCAGGATAACCTCCAACCCGGCCTGCCTGTAGTATCCCTTCTCGATGGCGGCATAATACCCTGCAAACTGGAATTGATGCCGCCATTTAAGTTGCATTACCACGGTTTCGAGAGGCTGATTATTCGCTGCCTCAATACACGGAGTGATTAACAGGATGGACCAGACAAAAAGACAGGTATATAAAACTGCTCTCATAGCCCTCTGGATATTCCTGGATTCATAAACAGAGAAAACAAGCAATAGTTGGAACTGAAGCTTTTTAGGGCCTGCAACCTTCTTAAGCCTGTTTACAGTATAGCATTATATCAGAGCTGAAAGGCTGTTATGCGGAACTCTCATTACCCCCTGTGGCATTGTGTGAGGGCCAGGGGACCTCTCTGGTCTCAAGGGGCTGTTGCTTACCCTAACAGCTTCTCGTGTCACCACCCGAACAGCCCGCGCAGTAGAAGCGGGAGATGGCAGGTCAAAACCGAGAACAAGCCACAGAAACAGCCAACCTCGGAACGTGCCGGCCCTGATTTGGACTTTGCTGACACATCGTGACAACATCCCGCTGTTTGTTAGCCGCATGATGCACCTCCCATGGTTTTATGAATAATCCATGCACGATCACTCACATTCAGGACAAAGGCACGGAAGGATTCTATCCCAAGTATCTTATCGAACCAGAATCTGAGCCGTTTATCGTACCGGTGTGCAGCGTGATCATAATAACGAGGTACGTCTTCCAGCTTCATGGAGTAACCCTTGCTATAGACTCTAACGCCTGAGTTCACCTGCTTTTTGGAGCGCAGCGGAAAGATGTCGGGTGGAACGATTTATTATGTGTTGCGTTCTATTTCTTAATGGTTATCGGGGCGCCCCGTATACCGGCGTAGAAAACTATAATTTCTGCCGGTTTATTGCCTTCATTCTTTCCGTGATGCCACTTATTAACAACCTCGACAATTGAATCTCCAGCTTTTAGATGTAATGTCTTATTGTCTTCCGTCACTACGGTTAGTTCTCCTTTTAATAATACACCCGCATTTATCACTGGATGTTTATGTAGCGGTAATTGTACCCCTGGAGGGATTGTGATTCTTAGAATTGTTATCTCCGGTTTGCCTTTCGGGTAGTCTGGTAGAGATCCCCCGTCCCAACTTGAACTCGTTTTCGCTAATACTTCAACTTTGACGGTATTTACATCCTGAGCCAAAACATTGCTTGATAGCAATAGTGTCAAACATATTCCGCAAAATAATTTTTTCACTGTTGACTCCTTTTATGTATACCGCTTGAATTCAGTGGCGTGCGATAGCACGTCTACTGGAATGACTTGAGTACGCCCGGGAACTAAAGGGGCGAAAGTCCCCTGTACGTGAACCCTGATAAGATTAGATATTAGCAGAAGTATTAGCCTAAGTCAAGGGCACGAATTGCCTCATAAAAAATCTAACCGAAAGGAATCGTTGCCTCAAACAAGAAATCGTGATGAAAAAGAACAAAAAAGTCTCCTGAAGAAAGAAAAGACAGGAGCCGGGGTTTTGCTCGCGTATGGGGGGGGGTTGATGCCCGATTCTTTAAAACAAAAACTCATCTCAAAGATAAATTTTAGGACGCACTCTTTTACATCTTCATGTGTCCTATTGTCGTGTCAACCTTGTAATGTCGGGGTGTTTGAATTGTCATTCCCGCTACGTCGGGAATCATACTCCTCTTAGATTCCGGACAAGCCGGAATGACAATTGAGAGTTGACGCGACACTATAGCGATTCTGTTATGGTTTTATAAGAGGGCTTCCGGTTATGATGATCCTGGCGAATCGGTTAGTCGGAATTATACCATTTATTCAGGAAGTGGTAGAAGATAGCCACTATAATAATTATGGCTACAGTGTCGGGGCTGATACTCTTTAAAAAAATATTCTTCAGTTTCTCTATCCATGCGGTAACATTATTCATAAACATATCATCCCAAAAAATAAGTATAAGTATATCACATTTAGCCCCCCCTGCCATAGGGAAAAGAGGACTTATAACCTATTATACAAGATCTTAAGGGGAAAGTTTGGCGTCCCCAACGGGATTCGAACCCGTGCTACCGCCTTGAAAGGGCGGTGTCCTAGGCCTGGCTAGACGATGGGGACGTTTGCAAATCAACCAAATAACAGTTAATAATTAACAATTGATACTGGTGAGCCGCCCGGGGTTCGAACCCGGCACACCCGCCTTAAAAGGGCGGTGCTCTGCCGACTGAGCTAGCGGCCCATAAATACAGGAATAATTAGAATACTAATGTCGGGAGATTTTTGTCAATTTCACTGCCGTTGGAAAGGGGCCCGTTTCAGCCACGGATCAGCACGGACAAAGGTACCGATCAGCTGCAAGTGAAAGGAGGTTGTGACACTTACAGTCTGACCTCTTTAGAGTCTATGTATAAATAACAGTCATTAGTCATTCCCACAATCCCGAACGCATTCGGGAGCCGGGAATCCTTCTTAAAGATTCCAGACAAGCCGGAATGACAGAAAAACGACAGCTGTTCGACTTTATACACAGACTCTATTCGGTTTAGTCTGATGTTAAACCGCGGACGGGTTAATCCCTTGAAGAACAGAGCCTCCGGGCATAGCTGAGAAGTCCCCCGCTTTTTATGATATTCCTTTCACGGTCATTGAGGTTGGATATGCATATGAATCTCTCACCGGTTGTTACATTCTCCACCAGGTATCTCTGCTCACCACCGATGATATCCTGAATATTGTCAATCCGGAGGTGATCACCCTGCTTCACACGGTCAAAACCCGATGATTCATCGAATAAAAGCGGTAGTATCCCGAAGTTGATGAGGTTAGACCTGTGAATACGTGCAAAGGACTTCGCAATTACGACCTGCAGGCCCAGATACATCGGGGCAATGGCGGCATGCTCCCTGGAAGAGCCCTGTCCATAGTTTTCGGCACCTACGATAATTCCCCCGCCCTTTGCCTTTGCCTTAAGCGCTCTTTCAGAGAATGAACTGTCTATATTGTAAAAAACATACTGCGAGATAGCGGGTATATTTGAACGGAAGGGAAGTACTGCAGAGCCGGCAGGCATTATATCATCAGTCGTTATGTTATCGCCGAGTTTTATCAGGACCTCTGCATGTACGGCATCGGCGAAAGGCCCTTTGACGGGGACCTCCTTGATATTCGGCCCTTTAACTATCTCCTCCGCCGCCGGTTTATCAGAAGGGGGAATGAGTTGATTGTCATTTATCATGTATTCACGGGGCTCTTCAAACAACACCGCCTCTATTGAAGACTCCCCCGGGGCTTCCATCTCACCGGTAACCGCCATTACGGCAGCAGATACGGGGCTTGCCAGATATACATAGGCATCCTTGTTGCCGCAGCGCCCCCTGAAGTTTCTGTTGTATGTCCTTACGGAGACATGGCCCGTTGCAGGCGCGCCGCCCATACCGATACAGGGACCACAGGAGGACTCCAGCATCCGGGCTCCTGCCGCGATCATGTCTGCAAGGCTGCCGTCTCTTGCTATCATCTCATAGACCTGTTTGGAACCGGGATTGATATGGAGGTTAACATGCTCGGCAACCCTCCGCCCCATGAGGATCGCTGCAACCGTCCTCATGGCCTGGTATGACGAGTTAGTACAGCTCCCGATACAGACCTGGTGCACCTCTGTCCCGGCAAGCTCCTTTATTGGGACTACTGCATCAGGGCTGTGGGGCTGTGCTACCAGCGGCTCAAGGGCATCAAGGTCTATCTCCGTTACGTCGGTGTACCCGGCATCCTCATCGGCAACTATTTCCATCCAGTGGGCATCCCTGCCCTGGGCATTTAAAAACCTCCGGGTATTTTCATCGCTGGGAAAGACCGATGTTGTTGCACCCAGTTCAGCCCCCATATTTGTTATGGTAGCACGCTCGGTGACGTTCAGGTCCTTCGCTCCTTCACCTCCATACTCGAATATCCTTCCCACCCCTCCCTTAACAGAGAGTCTTCTCAGGAGTTCAAGTATTATATCCATGGCCGTCACATAGGGCCGTCTGAGCTTTCCCTTAAGACGGACCAGGATCACCTCCGGCATGGTAAGCTCAAAGGGGTTGCCGGCCATTACAGTAGCGGCATCGAGACCACCAACCCCGATTGCTATCATTCCCATTCCACCGTTAGTAGGTGTATGGCTGTCCGTACCGAGGCCTATCCAGCCGGGTCGGGCAAAGCGCTCCAGGTTTACCTGGTGGCATATCCCGTTACCCGGCTTGGAGAACCATGCGCCGAATCTCGCGGCAGCGCTCTGGAGAAAGATATGATCATCGGGGTTCATGTAGTTTGACTGGATCATATTATGATCAATATAAGAGACGGCAAGGGGAACCCGTACCCGGTCAATACACATCGCCTCGAACTGGAGCCATGTCATCGTGCCGGTGGCATCCTGTGTGTATACCTCGTCAATCTTCAAGCCGACAGGCTTACCAGCCCTCAGCTCACCATATACAAGATGGGAAGAAAAGATCTTCTCTACTATATTCATTCCCTCAACTCCTTCGTTAAATCAGTATTTTCAAACCATCGGATTGTGTTTAAAAGAAACTACTTTGAAGAGGAGGGATACTCAGAGCCTCTCTGCTATGCCAAGCACAAGCCGTTCCGTGTCATCCCAGCCAAGGCATGGGTCGGTAATAGATTTGCCATAAACCCCTTCTGCTACATCCTGGCTGCCCTCGACAAGGAAACTCTCTATCATCAACCCCCTCACTATGTCTCTAAGGAGTTCGGAGTTGGCCCTGCTGTTCATCACCTCATAGGCAATCCGCGGTTGTTCTTTATACCTCTTATTGGAATTGGCGTGATTGGTATCAACCACAATGACGGGATTCTCGAAGGCCTTTTCGAGATATGTCTCGGCAAGCCCCACGAGGTCTTCATAATGGTAATTTGATATATGCTGCCCATAGTGGTTTACCGCTCCGCGGAGTATGCAATGGGCATAGGGGTTACCGGATGTCATCACCTCCCAGCCGTTATAACTGAATCGGTGTGATGACTGGGCCGCCATCACGGAATTCAACATCACATCGAGGTCCCCACTCGTTGGATTCTTCATCCCCACAGGGATATCGAGGCCACTCACCGTGAGCCGGTGCTGCTGGTTCTCAACGGATCGTGCACCAATGGCAACATAGCTCAGGACGTCCTCGAGATAGGGATAGTTCTCCGGGTAGAGCATCTCATCAGCAGCCGCAAGGTGTGATTCCCTGAGGGCACGGATATGCATCCGCCGGATCGCCTTAATACCCTCAACAATGTTGGGCTTTTCCTGTGGATCCGGTTGATGAGCCATGCCTTTGTATCCAATCCCCGTGGTCCTTGGCTTATTTGTGTATATACGAGGCACGATAATAATACTATCGTTAACCCTCTCCTGAAGCGCAGCAAGCCTCGTAACATATTCACATACTGCATTCTCATCGTGAGCAGAACAGGGACCTATAATCAAAAGAAACCTCCCTGATTCCTTTGTGAATACGGTCTTAATCTCCCTGTCGCGCTCTTTCTTGACCCGTGCTATCCCATCCTCAAGGGGCAGTTGTGAAATAATCTTGTCAGGCTCGGGTATTTTCTGCAGATAATCAAACGCCATAATATCTATAATATTCGAAATATTTTTATAATTGCAACCTCCCGGAAAAACAGCGAACCTGATTCAGAATGACAAAGCCGGTGCTTTTGTTGATTGCACGACCGCCTCCTTAGTCGGTAAAGGGGGTGGGTGGAGGTGAAACATCGCAATTACCGCGTCTTCTTAAACTTCAACTTCGGGGGCGCTCGATTGAGGTACCGGTGAATTTGTTTGATAAAAAACTAACTGCACATTAAACCGACTTTATAGATATCGTCCGTTATCTTCTTCACCCACCTTACCACTGCAGTGGTACAGCTTTCTGAAAAGAAGGATGCGAAAAGGTCCAGCCTTTGCCCCTCAGCGACTTGGTTGAATACATAAAGACACACCCCTGTCGGACTAAGATTAATCGTTATAGCCTGCTTAAGGGTATCCCCTTTTAAGCTGTCGGAAGCCGTCGAAACGGTGTAGTTTATAGTGGTAATAAAGGTATCTCTTCTACCATGCCGGCGGTCTTTTGAATCACGAACCATTGTAAGCTTTCTCTTCCCCCCTGATTAGGATACTTAATAAAAACATACGGTAAGTCTTAATGTCAACAAAAACATCCAATTAAATATGTTTCAGGAGTTCCCCCAAAAACAGAGCAACAAAAAACATAATACAATGATAGATAAGGGAAAAAGGAATTCAACAAGTGGTCGATAATGAAATTCAAAAATTGGGGGAACTCCTGCAATATTTTCCCCTTGACAAAAATACTTGATCTGATGTAATCTTAATGTCTCCGAGAGACAGACTGTCTCTCCAATCTCTCTTGAAGGGGGGTTGTGGATTGCATGCTTTAGGTACCCATCTATTGGTTGAGTTGCGTGATTGTGACCGTAGCGCATTGAAAGATCTAAAAATTGTGGAGGAGGTCATGGTATCTGCCGCAAGGCATGCCAAGGCAACCATCGTCGATGTATCTTTCCATGAGTTTAACCCCTTCGGCATAAGCGGAATGGTAGTCATCGCTGAATCTCACCTCTCGATTCATACATGGCCTGAATATGGTTATGCCGCTGTGGATATCTTCACTTGTGGAGATGTCATAAAGCCCGAGGATGCGGCACAATACCTCATAGAGAGATTCGGGTCCAGAAACCCCTCAATCGTCGAGATAAAGAGGGGGATAATCTCCTGCAGCAACGAGAAACTTCCACACAAGGTCTGTGATGCTGGGCTCCAGATGGTTTCTTGAATTCACTACCGACAAAGAGGCAAGTCTCCATTACATAGAAGAGATCCTGTACTCATCACAGACGACTTACCAGAGACTGGAGATCATGCGCCTTGGAAGCTACGGGAAGGCCCTTATACTGGACGGTAAACTCCAGTCTACAGAGTCCGATGAGTTTATCTACCACGAGGCCCTCGTCCATCCATCCCTGATTACGCATGGCAGTCCTAAAAAGGTCCTGATCGCCGGGGGTGGTGAAGGGGCCACAATAAGAGAGGTCCTGAGACACACCTCTATAGAATGTGTCTATATGATCGACCTTGACGGTGAAGTGGTGGAGGCCTGCAAGGTCCATCTCCCCGAATGGCATCAGGGGACCTTTGATGACGGACGAGTTAAGGTCCTGTACGAAGATGCCAGAAAATTTATAGCAGACTCCGACGAACTCTTTGATATTATAATCCTTGATCTTCCCGAGCCCATGGAGGCGGGACCGGCAATCCTTCTCTATACAAGTGAATTCTACCGGGAGGTTTTTGAACATCTCACACCTCAGGGCGTAATGGTAACCCAGGCAACAACAACATCCATAAACAACTTCAATGCCTATACAATCATATTTAACACGATCAGGCAGGTATTCCATCTTGTAAGGGCTTACTGGACATCGGTTCCATCCTTCTATGTCCCCTGGGGGTTTATCATGGCATCAAAAGATATCGATCCGGCGGGGCTGTCACAGTCAGACATACGGGAGAGGATAGCACGGTTACAGTCTCCCCTCCGGTACTATAACCCCGGGATCCATGCGGGGATGCTTGCATTACCGGAATATTTGAAGGAGGGACTCAAAAAGGAGGATAGGGTCAACAGGGATGGTAATCCTCTGTCCTTTTATTAACCCCCGATCTTTGACATGGGGATATTTATCTCTTTATGCGTATCCCTGCCGATCATGTGTCCCTCGGGTTTCACCTCCACCGCAAGCCTCAGAAGCCTCCCGAGTTCCTCATCCGATGCCCCCATCCTCAAGGCAGCCCTCAGGTCTATCTCCGTTTCTGAAAAGAGGCAGGGCCGGATCTTCCCCTCGGCAGTGAGCCTGAGTCTGTTGCAGTCGGAACAGAAATGATGACTTATTGCACTTATAAAACCCACAACACCTGTTCCGCCCCTGAAGCGGTAATACCGTGCAGGCCCATGCCTCCTCAACCTGACGGGCTCCAGGTGAGCGACCGCCTCAATCCTTCTCTTGATTTCTTCAGAGGAGACACAAAGGTCCTCTGTCCAGTGGTTTCCCTTGCCGGGCATGAACTCTATAAACCTCACCTGGTAGGGCCTTGTCAGGGTAAAGCCGGCAAAGTCCTCTATCTCGTCATCGTTAATCCCCCTGATCACAACCACATTCAACTTTACCGGACGCAGCCCAACGTCATGGGCACGCTCAATACCCTCGATGACCTTATCCAGGGAGCCTCCCCCCGTAATCTCACGGTACCGCTCCGGTCTAAGGGAGTCAAGGCTGACATTCAGCCTGTCAAGCCCGGCTTCCTTGATCTCATCAACATACCTGCTGAGTAGAATCCCGTTTGTGGTGAGGCTCAGTTCCTCGATTCCCTCAATCCCTTTAATCTCCCTTATAAGGAACTGGACATTCTTCCTCGCAAGGGGTTCTCCACCTGTAAGGCGGATCTTTCTCACCCCAAGGGAGGAGGAGACCCTGATTATCCGCAAGATCTCCTCGTAAGACATTATCTCCTTGTATTCAACCGGTTTCCCGCCATCGGGCATACAGTAGAGACAGCGGAGATTACACCGGTCCGTGATGGAGACCCGCATATAGTCGATAACTCGTTTATACCTGTCGGTAAGATCCATCGTTCAGTTCAAAAATGCGCAAATTATAAAGAAAGACAAGCCCCGGAAAGCTCCTGCTCTCCGGGGCCGTAATACCCGGAATCTATTTTCAGTCCTTTACAATGCACCTTGCCGAAAGCCCCGACCTTTGCTCGGGGATGAAGGCAAGGGATGTATTTAATCAAGTTTTCCTTACTGAACGGCCTTGGACTCTTTTTTTTCAGGGACAGCGGCCCTTTTCTTTTTCTCTATTTTCTTGAGCTTCTTCGTCGCTATCTCCGCCTCCTTTGAATCAGGAAACCTCTCCTTCAGTGTAGAAAGGATCACCCGCGTTGTGTTAAGGTCACCGAGTGCCCTGAATGCAAATGCCTGCTTCAGCATAGCTCCGGGGACCTTATCACTCTTTGGAAACTTTTTAATCAGATTCTCATAGGAAAGAATGGCATCCTCATAATTGCCCTCCTTATAATAGGACTCGGCAATCCAGAACTGGGCATTATCAGACAGCTCCATTGAAGGATACCTCTTGAGGAACGACTCCAGGGCCTCCCGTGCCTCCGTAGTCTTGCCCTCGTTAAAGAGGTTCAGGGCATCATGGTATATATACTGCGGCGTCATGGGTTTTTTAGCCTCTTCCTTCTTCTCGTTCCCGGCCTCTTCTGCTGCTTCTGCCCCTGTACCCTTGAGCCTTTCTTCAAGTGCCTCTATCCTTGTCTTCAGTTCAGCGACGGCAGTCTTCAGTTCAGCAAGCCCTGCCCTCAGCAGGTCACGTTCAGTGGATGAGTCCCGCAGGGCCTTTTCAACCGTGTAGCTGTTTTCGTCCAGTTTTCCCTGAATCAGCTGCATCTCTGTTCTCAGGTTCGTCAACTGATTATACAGCGTCTCCTGGCTCTCCTTCAATCCTTTTATGGCGTCTCTGGAAGGGGCATTCTCAGCCGTGCCCTCAATCCTCTTCATCTGCACCTTCAGTGTACGGATATCTGAATAATAATCGCTCTTGACCTGGTTCAGATCATGTCTCAGCGATTGATAGTCCTCCGTTGTTACACAGCCGGACAGAAAGGCAAACAGGACAAGGGATGCCGTCAATACCAGTATTCCCTTCATTCCTACTCACCCTCTATCACAACAAAATGTGCCCTTCTGTTCTGCTGCCAGCAGTCTTCCGTGTGATCGGTACAGAGGGGTCTCTCCTCACCATAACTCACTGTCTGCATCCTGTCCTTGGGGACACCCAGGGACATCAGGTAGTCCCTCGTTGCCGTTGCCCTCCTGTCACCGAGACCGAGGTTATATTCATCCGTGCCTCTCTCATCACAATGACCCTCAACCACGAGTCGGGCCGTAGAGTGTTGAAGCATCCATTCTGCTATTGCCTTAAGCGTTCCCCTGTCCACTTCTTGTATATCATAGCGGTTAAAGTCAAAATGGATATCCTTAAAAATATTCCTCCGTTCCTCTTCAGTCAGCTTGGTTACCTTGGGTTCCTTAATCTCGGCAGACTCCACCTTTGCCATATTTTGTTCCCCGATCTTCTGCGTCTCTCCCACTCCTGCACCAGCTGCCTGCCCTGCCGCTTCCTCGCCGCCTGACTTCCCTGTCCCGGGAGAGGTGATTTGCCTCTGCGCACAGGCAAAGGTAAGCCCTGCAACCAGCAACAACGCAAGAAACATCTTCATAATAATACCTCCTTTAAAAAATTTTATTAGGTGACCAGCTAGGACCAAAGGCCCTCATATCTTTGGGTGTAACTCTTCTCTTCCCTTCACCGTTAGCCCTCATTATGTAAATGGCCTTTTTACCGTCACGGTCAGATGTAAATGCTATAAACCGCCCATTGGGAGAAAAAGACGGCTCTTCATTGTTACCTCTTTCAGTCAACTGGAGTGCATCAGCGCCGTCCAACTTCACAGTGAAGATCTGTATCTTTCCGTTAATCCTGCCGCTGTAAGCAATCCTGTCTCCCCTCGGTGACCATACAGGTGCGGTATTGTAATTCCCCTCATGAGTAACCCTCCGGAGATTACGGCCGTCGATATCCATGATATACACCTGCGGAGTACCTGCACGATCCGACACAAAGGCAATCTTCCCGCCATCAGGCGAAAGGGAGGGGGATATCTCTATCCCGAGCCATCTTGTGAGCCTCTTTCTCTTCTTTCTGTTTATATCAAAAAGATAAAGATCCGGGGTCCCCTTTATGGAGGAAGAAAAAACAAAGTTGGTGCCGTCCGGGAGGAAATCCCCTGCAATGTTAATCCCCTGGGACCTGAATAGAAGCCGCTCCTTGCGCTTTCTGAAATCAAGCATGAACACCCCCCACTGTTTGCCCCTGACAGCCGAGTAAAGGATCTTCGCGCCATCGGCTGACCAGTGCGGTCGCAGGAGATGCTCCCCGGTAATCCCTGTATTACGCAACCTCTTTCCGTCCCAGTCCATTAGGTAGATGTTTTCCCTCTTATTCCTTTCACCGATAAAGGCGATCTTCGTCCTGAAGACCCCGTCCTCACCGGTTACTCTCTTGTATATATCGTCTGATATGCTGTGGGCAAGTATCCTGACGAACCGCTTCCGGGCAGAGTATTTTTTCTGAAGTATCTTCCTTGACTCAACAACGTCGAAGAGATATACCGATACAATAACCTCGTCACTATCTATAGTAACCGAACCCTTCAGTACAAGTTCAACCCCCAGGGGCAGCCAGTTCCGGGAATCGAATACCGGAAGGGGGGTCTCTATGTAAGCATCCCTGTCAACGAAAGAAAATACACCGGAAAACTGGAGATCATCCCTGACGATATCAGCTATACGGCGTCCTTCTGAAGGACCGATGAACTCATATATCGCAACGGGGATCTCTCTGAATCCCGGGGAGGAGATATCAATATAAACACGGGCAGATGCGTCTCTGACAAAAAAGGGGATTAAAAGAACGTTTATCAACAGGCAGATAATCAAAAACCGGGGAACCCTGTCCTGATTTTTCCAATCCCCTCTTCCCGTCATGGTGTAAACCTCAATACAATCTCCAGCTCATATGGGGGAGGCGGTAAAGGGGAGGCCTTCTCTATGGCCCTCTCGGCAGAACGGTCAAAGAGCATGTTACCTGATGCCCTCTCTACATTGAGGATCTGCACACGCCCGTCCTTGTAAATCTTGATATTCACGTCCACCTCAAGGTCACCTTTGTCTCTGAAGTCCGGGTAAACCCATTCGCTCCATATCCGCTGTTTTATAAGGGCATGATATCCCGAAAAGACGGAGCTGCCCTGCCGGACACCGGGGGGAACCGCCTTTGCATTCGAATCCCCTTTGCGCTGCTCAATTCCGGGCCTTATGGAAAGAACGGCCTTCCTCAGCCGGACTATCTTCTCTACCCGTTTCTTGGCCCGTATTGCTGCAATCCTGTCCTCGACAGAGATCCCTTTGTCCGTCCGCAGCCGGTTCTCCGGTGGCATAACCTTTTGCTTATTCATCATCGTCCGGCGCTGTCTGCGCTTGATCTCCTTGATTCGCTGAACAGAGGCCACGGGGCTTTTGCCTTTTCTTGAAAGGGCAAGGTCCCGGGGTGAAACAAGTTGAACGGTATAAGGAGCCGGCAGATTAAAAGTCAAAGATTTCTTAAAGGTAAGCAGGGTAAGCCCGATGAGAAAAAAATGCAGAAGGAGAGAAAAGGCGGTCGTTTCCTTCAGTGTCGGCTCTCTCATCTAAAACTCGCCTTTGGCTCGGTAATTAAACCCACCTTCTCAATACCTGCCGACTTTATCTCCGACATTACACTTACAACCTTACCATAGGACACCCGGCGATCCGCCTTCAGATACAGGCTGGGATTGCGCTTGCTGATCGCCTTCAGTTTTCTCTTCAATTCACGAAGGGAGACAACCCTTCTGTTGAGATAAATTGCCCCGTCCCTTTTAATGGTAACCGTGACCCTTTCTTCGGTCGGAAGTTGCTTTCCCTTCGCCTTTGGCAGGGCAACATCCAGACCCTGCTTCATAAGTGGTGCCGTCACCATGAAGATGATCAGCAAAACGAGCATCACATCAACAAGGGGTGTTACGTTTATCTCGCTCATCACACCCCTGTCTCTCTGCCTGCTCATATCAGTTGTCTGTCCCGTTCAAATCTGTATCGCTATTCTTCAGGAAATAGTCCCGCAACTCCTCTGCAAAATCCTCCATCTCTATAATCATCCTCCTTGCCAAGCTGAGGAAGTAGTTGTATCCGATCACCGCAGGGATGGCTGCAACCAGCCCCATTGCCGTTGCTATAAGGGCCTCGGCAATTCCAGGGGCAACCACGGCAAGGGATGCCGACCCTGCAGCGCCAATGCCTCTGAAGGAGTTCATGATTCCCCATACGGTGCCGAAAAGTCCTATAAACGGTGTGGTAGACCCTGTGGTTGCAAGAAAGTTCAGATACCTTTCCAGCCTTGCCGATTCAAGTGCGGTATAACGTCTCAAGGCCCTTTTTATCTCCTCACGGTCCCTTCTCCCCTCTGAATAAACAGATGTGAAGAGCCTGGCCATGGGGCTCACCAGCATGGTCCGGCTCGCCTGAAAAAGCACCGGGCCTTCCCTGCCATCATGAAAGAGCCTCAAAAACCGGGTGGTCTCCTTCCTTGCCTTTGTAAAATAGCGCCACTTAAAGAGTATTATCGCCCAGGAAATGACGGAAAAAAACAGAAGGATCAACATAACACCCTTTACAACTATGCCTGCATGCAGGATAATCTCTACTGCCGTATCACCCATTTTTGCTCCCTGTTTTAGATATTATCTTAAATATCAATATTCTTTGCCTCAAGGGCATGTTTAACTATGAATTCCTTGCGGGGTTCGACATGATCGCCCATAAGGATGGTAAAAACCTCATCGGCCTGGACAGAATCCTCAACAGTCACCTGCATAAGGGTCCTCTTTTCCGGGTCCATTGTCGTCTCCCATAACTGCTGGGGATTCATCTCTCCCAGCCCCTTATATCTCTGGATACTAAGCCCCTTGCGGGCAATGGAAAGTACACCGTCAAGAAGGTCCCTAACGGAATTGTAGCTTTTCTCCTCACCTTTTACAGTCACCTGATAAGGGCGGGGGCCAAGGTCCTTGCAGACCATGAAGAGTTCCCTTATTTGTTTGTAGTCGGGAGAGGAGATGAATTCTGCATTCAAGCGCAACCGTTTACCAAGCCTCTTCAGCTCCACGGCATAGCATTCATGTTCCTCATCATACTGCATATCAGAAGACTTGAGGTTCTGAAAATTCTCTTTCATTTCAATAACGAAGGCCTCAAAGACCGACCTGTCCTTGAGTATATCCCAGTCTAAACCCCTCTCAAGTACAAACTCGAGCAGTTCGCTATCAAACCTCCTCAGGGAAAACCAGGTCAGCAGAGTCACGTACTCTGTAATCTTTCTCAGATAAGGAATTGTCGCCTTCCCCTTCACCATGCGGTCCTTCACCCTCAGTTCCACCTCATCTGCTGCAAGGTCAAAGAGCATGGTCTGCATCTCGCCGTCGTTCTGGATGTACCTCTGTGTCCTGCCCTTCTTCACCCTGTAAAGGGGTGGCTGGGCGATATAGAGATAGCCTTTTTCTATGATCTGCGGCATCTGCCTGAAGAAGAATGTAAGCAGAAGTGTCCTTATATGTGCACCATCAACGTCTGCATCGGTCATCAGTATTACCCTGTGATAGCGTGTTTTTGTAACGTCAAACTCCGGGCCTATCCCGGTCCCGAGCGCTGTAATAAGGACCTTGATCTCTTCAGAAGAGAGCATTTTGTCAAAACGTGCCTTCTCAACATTGAGTATCTTTCCCCTCAGCGGCAGTATTGCCTGACCCCGCCTGTCCCTTCCCTGCTTGGCCGAACCACCCGCAGAATCACCCTCGACAATAAAGATCTCGCTCAGGGCGGGATCCTTCTCAGAACAGTCTGCCAGTTTACCGGGGAGACCTGAATCGTCAAGCACCCCTTTTCTCCGGGCAAGCTCCCGGGCCTTCCTGGCGGCCTCCCTTGCGCGGGCAGCCTGAACAGCCTTCTCTATAATCTTCCTTGCATGTGCGGGGTGTTCCTCAAAATAAATACCAAGGTGTTGATTCACAATGGATTCCACTATGCCCTTCACCTCTGTATTACCGAGTTTCATCTTTGTCTGTCCTTCAAACTGCGGGTCGGGAAGCTTCACACTTATAACAGCGGTCAGCCCCTCCCGTATATCATCACCGGAGACGGACCCCTTACCGTTCTTGAGTATTCCCGAGGAGAGGGCATACTGATTCGAGGTCCTCGTAAGGGCGGATTTAAACCCCGCCAGATGGGTGCCGCCTTCTCTTGTATTGATATTGTTTGCGAAGGTATAGATGGTCTCGTTATAACTGTCATTGTACTGTATTGCAACCTCAACTTCGATCCCGTTGCGTTCGCCGGATACATATATGGGCGTTGGATGAAGAGGATGTTTGTTCCTGTTGAGGTGCTCCACAAAAGACTTTATGCCGCCTTCATAGAAAAACTCCTGCTTCTTGACCGTCCTCTCATCCGTCACGGTGATCCTGAGACCCCTGTTGAGAAAGGCCATTTCCCTCAACCTATTACTTAGAACTTCATAGCTGAATTCTATGGTCTCAAAGATCTCGGGATCAGGTTTAAAGGAGATCTTTGTACCGGTTTTCCTGGTCTTTCCAACCACCTGCAGGGGCGTCTTGGGTATACCCCTTTCAAACCTCTGCTGGTATACCCTGCCGTCTCTCTTAACCTCGAGTTCCAACCATTCAGAAAGTGCGTTAACCACAGAAACGCCAACGCCATGAAGCCCCCCCGAAACCTTGTATGCCTTTGCCTCAAACTTCCCGCCTGCATGAAGCTCTGTCAGCGCTATCTCTGCTGCGGTCCGGCCCTTTGGGTCACCGGGATGGAGCCCGGTCGGGATGCCTCTCCCGTCATCTAAAACGGTGCAGCTCCCGTCATAGTGGATGGTCACATCAATTGCCTTGCAGAAACCGGCAAGGGATTCATCAACACTATTGTCAACAACCTCATAAACGAGATGATGGAGCCCCTCCGGTCCCGTAGAACCTATATACATGGCAGGGCGCTTCCGTACCGCCGTTAACCCCTTCAGTATCTTTATATCTTCAGCCCTGTAATCGCTTGTATTATCTTCCATCTTTATCCTCTCTATAACAATATTCTGAATTCCGAGAAAAACCTGATGTCCTGATTACAACACCATCAAATCCTCATCGGCATAACCACACATCTGTATCTGTCGTTACCCTCCTCCGTAAGGAGAGTGGGACTTAAAGGCTCCTGTAACTCAAAGAAAACCTTCTCCTTCTCCATGGCATTCAAGGCATCCAATAGATATCTTGCATTAAAGCCAAGTGAGACGGCATCCCCATCATACCCTATCTCAAGCTCATCCATTGCCTCCCCGATATCCGGGTTAGAGGATGTTACTGTCATCAAACCGGGAGAGACATCTATCTTCACGGGGCTGTTCCTGTCCCTGCTGATAACCGAGACCCTCCTCAGTACCTTGGTGAACCCCTCGCGGAGTATCTCCAGTTTCTTCTCATTGTTCGCAGGTAAAACCTGTTCATACTCGGGGTAGGTACCCTCTATAAGCCTTACAAGAAAAGTAACCTCCCCGATACGGAAAGATACATGCTTTTCCGTTATCTCCATAACAACCTCGCCATCCACCTGAGCAAGGAATTTTCTTAGTTCAGAGGCCGACTTCCTGGGTATAATCACCTTTATTTCCTCATCCAGGGCAACTTCTATCGTTTCATCCATTGAAGCCAGCCTGTGCCCGTCGGTGCCTACCACCGTGAACCTCTTCAGCTCCGGTTTTATATGAAAGAGGAGGCTGTTTAATGTATACCTGGTATCGCTTTCACCGGATGAAAAGATAGTCTTCTCGATCATATTGAGGAGTTTCCGGGAGTCCAGGCTAATGACGGTCCTGTCTTTCAGCGCCGGCCACTTCGGAAACTCTTCAGGATTCATGCAGGCTATCCTGAAATTACTCCTGCCTGACCTGACCTTGACCCACTCATGTCCCTCGCTCTCGATGGTAATATCCCCGTCTATCTCCCGGACAATCTCAAAGAGCTTCCGGGCAGGCATGCAGAGTTCCCCCTCCTCTAATATCTCAAGTACTTCAACCGGCTCCTTAATCGCGGTCTCAAGATCCGTGGCTGAAATGGAGTTATCCTTTTCCCTGATACTCAGAAGGAAGTGTCCTAAAACCGGCATGGTTGTCTTCTTCTCAACTATGCTCTGAATACTGCCAAGTTTTTTCTGAAGTTCTTCCTTTGAGACACGAATATGCATGATTGCCTCCTTAGGTCATTCGCTGATCTTCTTAATAAGACTATCTATTATTCTTCTGAATGCCTCATCTTCAGCCTTTCTCTTCTCTATCTGCTTATGGGCATATAGAACCGTAGCATGATCCTTTCCACCGAATCCCTTGCCGATATCGTTCAGGGAGAGGTCCGTCAGCTCCCTGCAGAGATACATTGCAATCTGCCGCGGTATGGCTATCTCTTTGGTCCTCTTCTTTGATATAATATCATGCAACCTGATCCCGTAGTATTCAGATACGGCCTTCTTTATGCTTTCGATGGTTACCGGCCTGTCCTCTTCATCAAGGAAATCCTGTAAAACCCCCTTCGCCATTTCCAGTGTTATCGGAACCCCGGTCAGAGAGGAGTGGGCCGCAAGCTTTAAAAGGCAACCCTCCAGTTCCCTTATGTTTGACTTTATCCTCGATGCCAGCCAATAAGAGACATCCTGGGGTATCTGAATCCGTTGATAGGCGGCCTTCTGCTGGAGTATCGCCACCTTTGTCTCTATAGAGGGTGCCTGAATATCCGCTATGAGGCCCATTGTAAAACGCGACTTCAGCCTGTCCGTTATGTCCCTTATATCCCTTGGAGACCTGTCACTGGATACAACTATCTGTTTTTCCTGTTCATAAAGGGCATTGAATGTATGGAAGAACTCCTCCTGTGTGGTCGGCTTGCCGGCTATAAACTGTATGTCGTCAATCAACAGAAGGTCCACATTACGGTATTTATTTTTGAATTCCGTCATCTTCTCGTGCCTGATCGCTGCAACCACCTCATTGGTAAAATTTTCAGACTGTACGTATATGACCTGAAGATCCTGCATCCTGTCAACCACCATATTACCTATCGCACTTATCAGATGGGTCTTTCCAAGACCCACACCACCGTAAACAAACAGGGGATTGTAAACCGTTCCCGGAGACTCTGCGACCTTCATGGCTGCGGCATGGGCAAACTGGTTGCTGGGACCTACCACAAACTCCTCAAATGTATACTTGGGGTTGATATTTACACCCCTGTTCCGTAAGGCCCTCCTGCGACCCGTTATCTTTGCACTTATCTTTCTATAGTCACTATCCTGTTTTTCCGCAATCCTGTACCTGACATCAATTTCTTCACCTGAAACAACCCTCAAGGTCTCGCTTATCAGTTCAGAATAATTATCCTCTATCCACTCCTTATAAAACCTGTTGGGCGTCTCAAGAACCACCTGACCGTCCTTAAGCTGTCTGATCTTCAATGGCTTAAACCACAGATCAAAGACCCCCCTTCCAACCGAGGTCTCTATCATGCCAAGACTTTTTTCCCAGATCTTCTCTTTTTCCATAGATCAAATTTCGATAGTTTTCAACAAGTTATCAACAAAATGTTAATAAGTCCTAAAACATTATAAACCATAGTGGGGAAAAATTGTTACAACCATTGTTGAGTTCCTGTTAATCATTTATCAAATCTGTTTTTTGTTTAAAATGTTGAATCTCCGACACCGATATTCAATACCTTCTCAACATAAAAAAACATTTATATTTCAAGATGTTGATCCCTTTACCAACATCTCAACACCCCCTACTTACACTACTGCTGTTCTATTTAAAAATACAGTAAAAGAAGGCAAGCTCTCCACCTCAGGTCGGATCCTGCCAATGTAATGTATGGAAATACTGATTAAATATATTCCCTGTCTTCACCCCCGACCAATGGTCGGGTCCTTCGACAAGGTGCATTGTATCACGAAACAGGGTTGATTCGTGACGCATGTTTCCTCAAAAATGCCCTTATAAAGGGATCTATACCACCGTCAAGCACGGAATCCACGTTTCCTGTCTCCAAACCGGTCCTATGATCCTTAACCAGACGGTAAGGATGCAGGATATAGGATCTTATCTGGTTTCCCCAGGCAATTTCCTTCTTGTCACCTATTATTCCTTCAAACCTTTCTTCCTGCTCCCTGAGCTTCATGTCGTAGAGACGGGCCTTCAGGATCTTTAATGCCGTGGCCTTGTTCTTATACTGTGATCTCTCATTCTGACACGAGACAACAATACCCGTTGGAATATGGGTCAGCCGCACGGCTGAGGAAACCTTGTTGACATGCTGTCCTCCGGCACCGGATGCCCTGAAGGTATCGATCCTCAGATCGTCATCGCGTATATCGATATCTATATCCTCGTCAACCTCGGGATAAACAAGAACAGCGGTAAAAGAGGTATGACGTCTCTTGTTTGCGTCAAAAGGAGAAATCCTCACGAGTCTGTGAACACCCATTTCGGACTTTAAGTAGCCGTATGCATAAGCTCCCGATACGGTAATGGTAGCGCTCTTGATACCTGCTTCATCACCATTGATGAGATCAACGATCTCTGTTCTGAAGCCCTGTTTTTCCGCCCATCTCAGGTACATCCTCATCAGTATCTGAGCCCAGTCCTGACTCTCCGTACCTCCGGCTCCGGGATGGATCTCAAGAATCGCGTTGTTACGGTCTAACTCACCAGAGAGGAGGTGTTTGAGTTCAAGGGTTTCTATTTCATCCTTCAGTTTAGTGAGTTCACCTGAAAGTTCGTCTATAAAGAGTTCTCCCCCCTCCTCGGAGAGTATGTTTGAGGAGTCAATAAGATAGGATATCTTCTCCTGCAGTTTCTCAAAGGGGATGAGTATCTCTTCGATCCTGGATTGCTCCTGCTTTAACTTCCTGAGTCTGAAATGGTCAGACCAGACATCTTCCCTTGTAAGGTCCTTCTCAACGGCCTTTAATCTTTCTTTCAGAACATCTACATCAAAGACAACCTCTTAACTTTTCAAACTTTGCCTTCAGCGTCTTCAGTTCTTCTCGTATCTCTTTCTCAAGTAACATAGTTAAATCCTCCTTTTAATTGAAATACTCAATCCGTATATAAACAGGGTAATTCCTATATTCAAGAAGCTGAATATATCACCGAATCTTCTGTAAATACTTCCTGTTTTATGTATCTCTATGTCATCCACTATTACCGCCCTTTCAAAGAGACCTGTGCGGTCCCTTATCCTGCCTGTTTGGTCGATAAAACCTGAAATTCCGGTATTTGCAGCCCTGACAAGAGGTTTTCTGTTTTCAATTGCACGAAAAACTGCCATGGAAAAGTGCTGGTATGGACCGGAGGTCTTACCAAACCACGCATCATTTGTTATGTTGACTATGAGATCCCCCCGCTTTTTAAAAAATCTTCTTACAAGGTCGGGAAATATGATCTCATAGCATATCAGCGTTGAAAAAGATCCCCATTCGGTGCGGGCATTGGCATATATTTTACCAGGTAAAAAATCGCCTATACCTACAACGATTTTATTAATAAAAAACAGGACCTTTTTAAGGGGGACGTATTCTCCAAACGGCACCAGATGTATTTTATCATATTGATAGGAAGTATTTCCATTTCCATCCAGGAGCAGGGCGCTGTTTGATATTGAATATGGGTTATTGGGTTTTGTGGCCGGATTTTTCCTTACGAGCATGGTTCCGGTAAGAAGGGGGATCGATAAATCCTTAACAAAGGATGTGAGTCTTTTATGTAGTTCGGGGTTGGCATTGAAATAAAAGGGCAGAGCTGTTTCAGGCCATACAATCAGATCGGGTTTTTTGCCGGGCAATGATCTGGAAAGCTCCATATATGTTTCAAGGACGGAGTTCTGGTATTGGGAGTCCCACTTCCTGTCCTGCTCTATGTTGCCCTGGACTACGGCAACCCGTATTTTTCTTCCATCCTTAAGGCCGTCAAGCTTCTTGATAGTATACCGGCCGTACCCGACGCTGACCAGGGTGATGGAGAAAGCGACGGCCAGGGAAAAGAGGGGTTTCCAGATATGGGCCGGCGCCCCGGCCCTTCTTTTTTGAAGATATATAAATATATCGGAGAGGGCGGAATTTACAAGGATTACAAGAAAGGATACACCATAGACCCCGGTGATATCGGCTATCTGGATGAATGAAAGATTGCTGTACTGGGTGTAACCAACGAGGGACCAGGGGAAGCCTGTAAAAAGATGGCCCCTAAGATATTCAAGTGTACACCAGAGGGGGGGCGCAATGAGTGATAAGGGGATGGATATCCTCTTTGTGATCCCGGAGATGAGGAGGGCAAATACCCCCATATACAGGCTTTCATAAAGACAGAGAAGGAAGACTATCGAAATACTGGCGGGAAAGGACAGCCCCCCGTATCGGTTCATAGAGAAGTAAATCCAGTACTGGGTGCCAAGGAAAAAGGCCAATCCAAAGATAATACCGGATCTGAGGGCGATCTTGCCGTCCCTGTTGTATAGTATGACCAGAAAGGGAGCAAGGGCAGCCCAGGCAATGAAAGACAGGTCTTGAGGGGGATAGGCTATCGCGAGGAAAAGACCGCAAAAGAGAGAAACAAGGTAAGGGACCAGTCCCGGGTGTAAGCGTTGCCGGTTCATGTCTATTAATCTATAATTTCCATCAATAACTTACATCTCTTTTCAGGACCGGTTAACAAATTGCATTTTGTAGGATAAATATTCTATCATACCTACCACCTGATTATTTGTATTTTCCGGGTATTGAAGGGCAGGTAGCTCAGTCGGTAGAGCAGAGGACTGAAAATCCTCGTGTCGGCGGTTCGATTCCGTCCCTGCCCACCATCCTCACGACCAGTCGGGAACATTTCCCCATCGTTCAAGGAACGTAATTTCCCGGAGTTCCTTTCTCGGTGGTCCTTCCTTTTTCCGTATCTTTGGATATCCAACCGGGAACATACCCACAATACGGATATCCCCGGGAACGGCGAGCAATTTCTTCAGTTTCTCTTCACCAAAGACCCCTACAAACACGGTTCCAAGCCCGAGTGCATGGGCCGCAAGCATAAGGTTCTGAGCTGCTATGCCGAGGTCCGTCATATAGTAAGGCTGGTTCCAGAGATTTCCCGACAGTGAAGGGTCAGCGCAGGCTATCATTACGACGGGCGCCTCTGTAATACCCTTCTTTGCCGGGTTTACCTTGTATCCAAGGGGTGCAAGGAAGGATTCAACGTATGTGAGTTCACTGATCTCGGCTCTGAGAGAGTGGTCCCTTATGATGATAAATCTCCAGCACTGCATGTTTGACCATGATGGCGCCTGTCTAACGGCATCCATTATCTTCTTCAGCTTTTCCTCCTCAACATCCCGGTCCTCAAACCGCCGGGTACTTCTACGTCCGGATATGGTTTCAAATAGATCCATGATACCCTCCGTCTATATTATGATTTCATTTAGTATAAAGGATTTGTGCAATAAATAACTCCGGGTTACGGAAAGTCCGTGCCCGTTATGGTATAATTTTTTTTGGCTCTTCAGGAAGTTGAGCGGAAGAAAAATACAGGATAATCCGGACACGGAGCTGCATATGAGCCGGTCCGGGAATTGTCATCACTGAAATGAATTCAGGGCGGAACGGCAGGTGTGCCGTATCTCCGGGTCCCCGGACAGGCTTCTATTCGTACTTGTTTTAACGGGAGAGGGTTATGAATGTTGAACGACTGGTAAGGCTTAATGTCCGGAAACTGACGGCATATGTGGCAAAGGAGGTACCATGCAGGGTCAAGCTTGATGCCAACGAGAGTCCCTTTGATTTTTCTTCTCTTCTCGAGAAACTGCCGTCCATAGAGACAAACAGGTATCCCGATCCTCAAGGGATGTTGCTCAAGAAGACAGCGGCACGGAGATGGAAGACAAAGCCCGGCAGGGTCCTCCTAGGTAACGGTTCCGATGAGCTTATTTATTATCTTATTACCACATTCGGGGGGCCTGTGCTCTTTCCTGCGCCCACATTCTCCATGTACGGGCTTGTTGCACGGGCCCTCGGTGAAAAGGCAGTAGGGGTGCCCCTTGACAGGGGGTTTGACCTTAACGTTGAGCGGATGATCAGGGCAATCAGACGATACAGTCCAAAGCTCGTATTTCTGAGTACGCCGAACAACCCGACAGGAAACTGTTTCTCTGCGGAAAGGGTCTTTGAGATCATCAAGGCCTCCAGGGGCCTTGTTGTAATTGATGAGGCATATCAACCCTTTGCGAGCAGGAAAGGGATGCTGCCGCTGATTGATGAGTTTGAGAACCTGATCTTTATGCGGACACTCAGCAAGGTGGGCTTTGCAGCGCTCCGGGTGGGTTTTCTTATTTCAGAGGAGGGAATGATTAATGAGGTGAACAAGGTAAGACTGCCCTTCAATGTAAATGCCTTCTCCCAGGCAGTGGCCACAGAGGCCTTCAGAAATTATAAAGATATAGAAGAGACGGTGAAGGTGATACGAAAAGAGCGGGAGAGGCTTTTCGGGTTTTTAAGTGAGACAAGAGGAATAAAGCCCAGCCCTTCAGAGGCGAATTTTATCCTTTTCAGGGTTGAGGATGCCTCCCGGATCTGGAAGAGATTGCTCAAGAGGGGTATCCTTGTAAGGGACCTGACGGATGTAGTGGACAATGCCCTGAGGGTGACCGTTGGAAGTCCTGAAGAAAATGACCTCTTTGTCAGGGCGCTGAGGGATGTTCTGGAGTGAGGGTTCCCCGCAGGCTTAAAAAGCAGCCCCCGAAATCACGATAAAACAGGACCTTTCTCCTACAGGAAGATGAAAAAGACTAACGCCGCTTTACTGTCCATAATATCAAACACGGCACTTGTGCTTCTGAAGGGAACTGCCGGGCTGATAACGGGAAGTGTCAGTGTCCTTTCAGAGGCATTAAACAGCGCAACCGATATAGTTGCCTCTGTGATGGCCTTTCTCAGTGTCAGGAAGGCCGAAAAACCCGCTGACCCCGACCACCCCTATGGCCACGGGAAGTTTGAGAACATGAGCGGTCTCGTGGAGTCCATTATTATCGTCCTCGGTGCCTTCTTTATTATGTATGAGGGGGTAAAGAGGGCAATTTCCGGAGAGCCCCTGTCGGTTCCGCTATTAGGCATTTCTGTAATGGCGGTTTCAGCAACAGTGAAATTTTCCGTATCATCCGTCCTTCACAGGGTGGCGCTGAAGACCGACTCCATTGCCCTCGAGGCAGGGGCAAAGAACCAGAGGATGGATGTTTACAGTAACCTGGCGGTTCTTCTTGGCCTCATCCTCGTGACCTTAACAGGCATCTATTTTATAGATACCATCCTTGCATTCGTTGTTTCGATACTGATCATGTCGGAGGCCTTCTCCATCGCCAGGAGATCAGCAAGCGGTCTCCTGGATATCTCTCTTCCGGAGAATGAGCTGAATGTAATTAAAGAGACCCTTGATTCGTTAGGTGCCCAAATCAAGGCCTATCATGAGTTGCGGACAAGAAAGGCCGGGAGCGAACGGCACATAGACCTTCATTTGACGGTTTGCAGGGATGAGAGGATCGAGGATACCCACCGGACCATGGACATCATAGAAGCTGCTCTCTCCAGGAGGCTGCCTGGCTGCAAGGTAATTATCCATCCCGAACCATGCACACACTTTACTGAAAAGTGTCCTGCCGAGTGTTACTGGAAGCAGGTCAAAAAGGGATAAACAAAACTCTTCATATCCCAAAGATATGTTTACCCGGGAGGGCACGGTTGTGCTATAATGTTAATATATTAATAAATTATAAACTATTAAACTTTTATGAAGATCCTACATTTACATGTCATCTTACTTATTATTTTCCTCGGTACCGCCCAAATCGCTTATGCCGCGCATGCGGGGAAGATTCAGGATTTTTCATTACCGGGTATTGACGGCCGGGTGTACAGGCTTTCGGATTTTAAGGGGAAGGTGGTTATAGTTAACTTCTGGGCCACGTGGTGTGCGGCCTGTGTCGAGGAGATGCCTTCGCTTAACCGTCTGTACGGGCAGTTTCGTGACAGGGGTCTTGTTGTACTCGGTATTTCCGTAGACCGTACCGGGGAGAAGGTGAAGTCCTTTCTTAAAAAACACCCCGTTGACTATCCGGTCCTCCTTGATCAAAAAGGAGAGGTTTTTGTCGGAAAGTACACTATCCAGGGGCTCCCTGCTACCTATCTGGTTGATCAGGAGGGGTTCCTCCGGGAAGAGGCAAAGGGAAAGATCGATTTTCTTTCCGATACATTCAGAGGGAAGGTGGAACTTCTTTTAAAGGGAGGTGACGGAAGATGAAGAAGGCGCTTATGACCTTGCTGGCCCTTGGTTTTGTGCTTTCTGCATGTAAGCCTACAACCTTTGTCATCACGAAGGGCGACCGGGGTTACTATTTCGGGAGGGAGAGTAAATCGCTACAAAATATGCTCTGCAAGACCAGTGACTTTAAAAAGATTTTACGGGATGCAAAAATCCCTGCGAATGTGAAGTCCCAATTTTACGAGTACGTCTGTTCAGACAGGGCAAGCAAGGAAAAGATTGTCTCTCTCTATACCTTTCTCACGCCGGAGGAGAAAAAGAGTCTCAAGCGGGCCTTTGGGAGACACGGCTATACAGTGAACTATATTCCCTGCTGAGGATAATGATGATCTTCCCGGTCGGGAAGATAAAAAAAGGGGCTCTTTTCAGAGCCCCTTTTTAGTTTATTATGCTATTGTCAGAACCTCACGTCAAAGGTAAAGTAAATATCCTGAGCCTTCTTCATAGGTGCGAGGAACTCAGTTGACGCTGCCGTAAGATCTTCAATCTTCTTTGGTTCACCAACCCAGCTATTGCTTCCGGTGTAGTTGAAATTGTAGTACTGATAGCCGAGCCTCAGATATGCCTTGCCGAGCATTGCAATGGGAATCTCGGGGAGTTCCTGGATAATGTAAGCCTCGTATACGCTGCCGTGAGTGCCGAGCTTGTTAGTCCATATGTCGTCGGAAGCAGGTCCGAAGGTGATCCAGTACTTGGAACCGTAGTTGTATTCAAGACCGATCTTTGTTTTGGTCTTGTTGATGTCATACCTTGCCCCGACATAGAAATGGTGGCCTGTCCTGGACTGCTTGTTGACGGGCTGGCCGGTAGCAGGATCGATATCGTAGAGAAGCCCTGCAAGTGGTGCATTGGGGATCATTACGATTGTGTCGGGTATCATGTCGTTATTGGTATCAACGGGCTGGAGTATATCCATATTGAGAGTTTCATTCGAGGGATGGGTCTTGGAGAGAGCTGCAGCACCGAATAGATTGAGGTCTCCCATGCCGAGGTTAGCAAATTTGTAGGCAAGGAGTGCGCCGAACTGGTCGATATTTCCGAGGTTAGCCTTCACTCCTGAATCCGGGAAGGTATCAAAGATATCGAAGGCCCGGTTCCACTGAAGTTCAACAAGGAAGTTGTCGGTATCTATGGGGACGATATTGAGGCCGAGAAAGTTTACGTCCTTAGGATTGTTGTCTCCGGGTATATCCGTGGAGTATCCACTGTCAAAACCCTTACCATAGCAGAGTTTTGCGTAAAATCCGGGCAGGAATTCGATGTCCGGAGCAATCCCGACCGTTAAACCGTCAAATGCATAGTCGATGAGAAAGCTCGGCACGCCGCCCGTGCCCGGCTTTTTCTCATTCTGCCTGTAGTTTCCGGGCACACCATGTGTTGACGGTCTCCTGCCGATTGAGAACCAGACAGGAAGATCAAAGATATTGCTCCAGGTAGCATATGCATAGTCAACATAGAGGGTGTTGTTCAGGGGGATATCTCCGACCTGTCCGTCAAAGGGTGCACCGTCCGGGGTGATCCTGTCGGCAAAATAACCCTTGCCGGTGATCGGACCCGATGTCTGGTGACCCCAGATCTTGTACATGGCAAGCCTTGCCTTTACGGCAATGTTTTCAGTAACTTGCGCCTTCAGGTTCAGCCTGAAGCGGTTCAGAAAGAGTGACGTGTTCTTCACCTTGTATCCATTGGCAAATGCAGCCTGGGACTGGAGATTCATCATGGTTGAAGGATCCACGGGTACGCCGATTGTATTGAGTCCGTTCGGCAGTGACATAGGCATGGCGTTGCCGAGAAGGGCCTGGCTCTGGAAGTAATCATAAAGGACGTTTTCAAATACGGAGAAGTTGAAATGAGGTTGGACTTCACCCTTCAGGTAGTCGTACCTGAACCTGTAATCACCCCCGATTGTCAGCCAGGAAAACTTATCCGATACAACCTTTGTTGTTTCCTCAGCCGCCTCGACTCTTGATTCCGTCATCTTCTGCTGTGTCTGAATGCTGTCCATCTGTTTCTTGAGGTCATCGAGCTGTCTCGTCAGGTCCTGCATCTTCTGCTGCAGGTCTTCCTGCGTTACTGCGCGTGCAGTGATGGGGAGCATGAACATGAGCATAAAAAAGAAAACGGCAATTCTTTTCATACACACCTCCCTTTCGACCCTTTGCGGGCCTTTTTTGTCACCAGTAAAACCGGTGTCTATCCACTGTAGAGTTTATTAAATAATATATGGTATTGTCAATAAATTTTTAAGTTTATAGATTAAGCAACAATTGTGCCAAAAAAACTTATCAGGAGCGGAAGAATCGGTACGGCCGGAGACTGCGAGGTATTATCTCTTTTATTTCAACAGGCGTTTAAAAGGGGACGGTTATTTTCAGAGGAGGGGGTGGGAGATCCCACCCCCTTATTTTTGTTAGAACAGGCCCTTTACCTTTCCCGTTTCAGTATCCACGTCCACCCTTCTGTAGGCCGGATCTGAAGAGGTGCCGGGCATGAGCTTGACAGCACCGGCGACGGGTACGACAAATCCTGCACCCTGATAGACAAGGAGTTTCGTCACAAAGAGTTTCCAACCTTGTGGAACACCCTTCTTGCTAGGATCGTCTGATAGACTCAGGTGAGTCTTGACCATACAGGTCCCCAGTTTGCTGAGTTCAGGATCTGCCTCCACGGCCTTTATTTTTGAAAGTGCCTCAGGTGAGTATTCAACGCCGTCAGCGCCGTAGACGTGTTCGGCAATCTGCTCTATCCTGTTTCTTAAGGGGGTATCAATGGAGTAGAGATATTTGAATCCGTTCTCTTCATTACAGGCGTCTATTACTGCATCGGCGAGTTCCAGAGCGCCTTCACCGCCTTTCAGCCAGTGTTCACTTACGGCGACCCTCGCACCGGCTTCCTCGACCGCCCTCCTGACCGCCTGAATCTCGTTCTTGGTATCTGAATAGAAGGCATTGATACAGACAACGGGATTTATGCCTGCCCTCTTCACTGTTTTTATATGGTGGATGAGGTTTGCGCATCCCTTCTCCACCCACCCTACATTTTCACTGTTGTACTCCTCGGGAATGGGTCTTCCAGGAACAGGAATGGGTGCCCCTCCATGGCACTTCAGTGCCCTTATGGTTGCAACGATGACGGCTGCGTGGGGTTTCAGTCCTGAAAAGCGGCACTTGAGGTTCCAGAATTTTTCAAAGCCGATGTCGGCACCGAAGCCGCTTTCTGTTATGTGATAGTCACCAAGCTTAAGAGCCACTCTGTCGGCGATGATCGAGGACTGGCCGATCGCTATGTTTGCAAAGGGGCCGGCATGGACAAGGACGGGCTGTCCTTCAATGGACTGCATAAGGTTGGGGTTGAGTGCCTCAACCATCCAGGCGGTCATTGCGCCGTCAACCTCAAGGTCGGCTGTTGTTATGGGGTTACCCTGTTTGTCATCGGCAACAACAATCCTGCCCATCCGCTCACGGAAGTCTTTCAGGTCGGTGGCAACGGCAAGGATCGCCATTATTTCCGAAGAAACGGCTATGTCAAACCTTGAGTCCATCATGAAACCGTCCATCTTGCCGCCGATGCCGATAATAATCTTTCTCAGGGCCTGGGCACAGAAGTCGATAATCCAGCCCATATGGACGTTTCTTGGGTCAATGTTTAACCGTTTAAGGTTTCTCTTCGCAAGCTTCTCGTCATTATAATTGAACTCGTGCTGCATCCTCGAGGTCAGGGCAACAAGAGCGAGGTTATGGGCGTTCATGATTGCGTTGATGTCGCCGGTCAATCCGAGAGAGAACGGGGTAAGGGGGATGCACTGAGAGAGCCCGCCTCCGGCTGCCGAGCCCTTGATGTTCATAGTCGGTCCGCCTGAGGGCTGCCTGATAGCTGCTGTTACCTTCTTCCCTCTTCTACCCATCCCCTGGAGGAGACCTATGGTGGTGGTGGATTTTCCTTCTCCAAGCGGTGTAGGTGTGATAGCTGTTACATCGATGTACTTTCCATCCGGTCTGTCCTTGAGCCTGTTAAGGATGCTCTTGTAGTCGATCTTTGCAACGTAGTGACCGTGGGGAAGGAGTTCGTCCTTCTCAAGTTCCATCTCTTCGGCCAGTTGATAGACGGTTTTCATGTTCTTCTCTGCAGCCTCGGCAATTTCCCAGTCTGCATGTTTGGTTGGATCAAGTGGCATAAAGTCCTCCCTTTCTCATAAATGTCCTCCCTTTTTGATATTATTTGGAAGTGCTGCGATTGGTATCACTGTAGTTCTCTTGACCGGATTGCTAATAACTTATCAGCAACTTTACAAGCTTCTCATTCATTGTGTGGACATTCCTGCTTGCTACCTGGGCGATGGTCTTCATGATCTTGTACATGATCTTCGGGTGGTCCTGTTCCAGTGACCTTAAATCATCTGTCGGGATTAAATAGAGGTCGGTGTTTTCTATAGCCGTTGCAATTGCACCGTGCTCCTTTTTATCCTCAATCACTGACAGTTCTCCAAAGAAGTGATCGTCATTCAATACCGCAAGTGTCTGTTTCCAGCCGTCCGGGGTGTTTTTTGATATCTCAATCTTTCCTGTCTTGATAAGGTATATCCCCTTTGTTGTTTCTCCTTCCATAAAGATCAGTTTACCCAGGGGGTATTTGACGGGTTTTATCCTCTCAGCTATTATCTTCAATTCCTCATCGGTGAGGGCCTTTAACAGAATCTGTCTTTTCAGGTCGGATAAATTTACCATTGCGGCCTCCGGTTGTGTTGTTGTTTTATAGTACAAGGCTAACAGCTTTTGTTAAGCCCGATTTAATGAATTTGCACCCTATTCTTTCAGAGGGGTTGTTGTCCCTCTGTATCGACAACAATATAAGATAACATAAAGGAATATTATAAGTCTATAATGTATGATTATTTATTTCAACGCCCTCAGGCCCGCGTGATTTTTACGGCACAGACCTTCAGTTCCGGTATTTTACAGAGTGGATCGAGGGTATGGCAGTCAGTGAGAACATTTGCAGCGGCCTCCCGGAAATGGAAGGGTATAAAAACGACGCCCTTATCCGTGCGTTCCGAGACAAGCGCCCTGAGTTTAATTGAACCCCTCCTTGAGGTAACCTCAACGGTTGTTCCATCCTCTAAGGAGAGTTCCTCTGCATCGTACCTGTTTATTTCGACATAGGGGCCCGGTGAGACTGTATTAATAGCAGCTACACGGCGTGTCATTGTCCCGGTATGGTATTGAAACAGCTGCCGGCCGGTTGTTAGTACAAGGGGAAACGCTTCATCAGGCTCCTCGGCGGGTGGCCTGTGTTTAACCACGGTAAAACGGCCCCTTCCCCGGGGGAAGCCTCCCTTGAAGAGGTACTGTGTGCCGGGATGGTCCTTTGTCGGACATGGCCACTGAAGACCGCTACTGTCGATTCTTGGATAGGAGATCCCGGCCATTGCGGGCCAGGCCGTCCCGATTTCCTTGAATATCTCCTCCACGTCAAGGTACTTCATCTCGTAACCCATTCTCCTGCCGAGTTCCCGGATTATCCATGAGTCCTCACGGGCATCACCGGGAGGGGCTATAGCCCTTCTTACCCGCTGGACCCGCCTCTCCGTGTTGGTGAAGGTCCCGTCCTTTTCGGCAAAAGAGGCGGCGGGAAGCACCACATCTGCAAGTGCTGCCGTCTCTGTCATGAAGATATCCTGTACGACGAGGAATTCAATGCCCTTCAATGCCCTGACCGTGTGATTCATTTCAGGGTCACTCAGGACGGGGTTTTCACCCATGATGTACATGGCCCTGAGCTTTCCTGCCTCTGCAGCAAAGAGCATTTCTGTTGCCGCCAGACCCTCTTTCTCTGAGAGGGATGTCTTCCAGAGTGCCTCGAAACGTTCTCTGATGGAGGCAATGCCAACCTTCTGGTATCCGGGATACAGGTTGGGGCTGCAGCCCATATCCGTTGCGCCCTGTACGTTGTTCTGACCCCGCAGGGGGTTCACCCCGGCGCTCTCCCTGCCGAGGTTTCCCGTCATCATGGCAAGGTTTGCTATACAGAAGACGTTGTCTGTCCCGTGACTGTGCTGGGTTATTCCCATGGTATAATAGATTGCCGCCCTTGGTGCAGTTGCATAAAGGCGGGCAGACTCGATTATCTTCCCTTTGGGAATGCCCGTGATTTTTTCGCCGACCTCCGGGGTGTATTCCTCGATCGTTTCGATAAATTCCTTCTCGAAGCCCTCGGTCTTGAATACAATGAAATTCCTGTCAACGAGGTCTTCCTTCACTATTACATGCATCATGCTGTTAAGGAGTGCAACGTCGGTTCCCGGTCTGTGCTGCATCCATATGTGGGCGAACCTTACAAGGGGGACCCTCCTGGGGTCTGCTATAATCAACCTTGCACCCTTTCTATATGCCTTGATCATCTTCTGGGCGATGATAGGATGGTTTTCCTTGGTATTGGATCCGATAACGAATATAAGATCAGAATTCTCTATCTCGGGGATGGAGTTGGTCATGGCACCGGAACCAAAGACAGTGGCCAGACCGGCCACGGTTGCGCTGTGTCAGTAGCGGGCGCAGTGGTCAACATTATTGGTCCCCACCACCGCCCTCATCAACTTCTGAAACAGATAGTTTTCCTCATTGGTGCAGCGGGCGGAACTCAGGCCGGCAATAGCGTCGGAGCCGTGCTTAACCTTTATGTTCCAAAGTCGTTCAGCTGTGTAATCGAGTGCCTCATTCCAGGTGACCTCCTCGAAGTTCCCATTGCGTTTAACAAGCGGCTTTTTCAGCCTGTCCGGGCTGTCGATGAAGTTAAAAGCAAACCTGCCCTTAACGCATAACCACCCCTCGTTCAGGCCTTCATCAGGAGAAGAAACCCTGATGACCTTGTTTCTGGCAACATGGAGAGTGAGGTTACAGCCACATCCGCAGTAGGGGCATATGGTGTCGACCTTTTTTATATCCTTCTGTCTTCCCTTTCCAAGGGAGAGTTTCCCCATAAGTGCCCCGGTGGGGCATACACTCACGCACTGTCCACAGAACTCGCAGTTGAGGTCCTTTTCAAAGGGAGGACATACCTTGGCGTTAAATCCCCTGTAGGCAATCTCTATGGCGCCAACCCCCTGAACCTCGTTGCAGACACGGACACACTTTCCGCAGAGGATACACTTTTCCATATCACGTTCAATAAAGGGGTTTGCATCTCTCATCGGGTACCGTCTCCGTGCCCCCAGGAAGCGGTTCTCTCTGAGATTGTAGAAATAGGCAAGCTCCTGGAGGGTGCAGTCACCGGCCTTATCGCAGACCATGCAGTCATTGGGGTGGTCACTCAGAAGGAGTTCGACGATCGTCTTTCTTATACCCTCGATATGTTCGTTACCGGTAATAATCTCCATGCCTTCTGAAACGGGGGTGGTGCAGGCAGTGACCGGCTTCGGCATACCCGTTATCTGCACGAGACAGAGACGGCAACCACCATAGGGCTCAAGTCTGGGATCTTCACAGAGGGTTGGAATGTAGAGATCATTATCCCTTGCGGCCTGGAGGATTGTTGAACCCTCTTTCACCTCAAGGTATTTACCATCTATGGTAATCGTAACGGTCATCATGCCTCCTCGTTCCAGATTAGACGTTCCATGTTGCCGGTGCATGTCAATGAAGAATAACCCCCGGTCCGAAAGCCGTAGCCTGAAGCAGTATGGTTACCCCTTCTTTATTGCCTTGAATTTACAGGTTTCGAAACATGCGCCGCACTTTATGCAGATTTCCTGAACGATCCTGTGTGGCTGTTTCTTTTCTCCCAGTATGGCCCCTGCCGGACAGACCCGGGCACACATGGTGCAGCCTTTACAAAACTCCTCAAGGATGCTGTAAGTGAGGAGATGTTTACAGACACCTGCCGGGCAACGCTTCTCATGGATGTGTGCTTCATACTCCTCCCTGAAATACCTGATGGTGCTCAGCACGGGGTTTGGTGCGGTCTGTCCAAGACCGCAGAGGGAGGCGGTTTTTACGTCTCTACTCAGTGTTTCAAGGAGTTCGATATCTCCGGGCCTGCCCCTTCCTTCAGTGATCCTTGTGAGGATCTCCAGGAGCCTCTTGGTTCCGATACGGCAGGGAACGCACTTACCGCAGGACTCGGACTGGGTGAATTCGAGAAAGTACGTTGCGATATTCACCATGCAGTCCATTTCATCCATCACTACCATGCCGCCTGAGCCCACGATTGAGCCCACCTTTGCAAGTGACTCATAATCAACGGAGATATCGATCATGTCCGCAGGGATACAGCCTCCTGAGGGGCCCCCTGTCTGGACCGCCTTCAGTACCCTGCCGTTTTCGATTCCCCCCCCTATATCGTATATAATCTCTTTCAGGGATATGCCCATCGGGACCTCGATGAGCCCGGTGTTGTTTACCTTCCCGGTGAGGGCAAAGACCTTGGTGCCCTTGCTCTTGTCTGTACCGAAACGGGCAAACCATAGCGCTCCGTTACGAATGATGCAGGAGATATTGGCGAGGGTTTCCACATTATTGATCACTGTCGGTTTACCCCAGAGTCCCTTCCGCGCGGGAAAGGGGGGCTTTGCCCGGGGCATCCCCCTCTGGCCTTCAATAGAGGCTATCAGGGCGGTCTCCTCTCCGCAAACAAATGCACCGGCGCCAAGCTTGATCTTTATATCAAAAGAGAAATCTGTTTTCAGTATCCCTTCCCCTATGAATCCCCTTCCACGGGCATCTGACAGGGCCTTTCTGAGACGCTCAACTGCAAGGGGATACTCAGCCCTGATATATACGTATCCTTTTGAGGCCCCGATGGAATAGGCGGCGATGATCATCCCTTCAATAACGGAATGGGGATTACCCTCTATGACCGACCTGTCCATGAAGGCGCCGGGGTCTCCTTCATCGGCATTACAGATGATGTACTTTTCCGTTCCCGGGGCCTTTCTTGCAAAATCCCACTTAAGACCCGTTGGGAAACCGGCTCCGCCCCTTCCCCTCAAACCCGAGGCCTCAAGGGTGTTGATCACCTGTTCCGGATCCATAGAGGTAAGGACCTTGCGAACCGCCGTATAACCATCCCGTGCAATATAGGAGTCTATATCCTCGGGATCAACCTCCCCACAGTCGGCGAGTACCACCTTTACCTGCTTTTCATGGAACGTATGGTATGCGTCCTTAACGGCCCACTCCTTTACTGGGGTGCCGCCAACGAGATGTTCCTCAACAATCCGGGGAACCATGTCGGGCTTTATATATTCGTAGGTCGTCTTATCAGTGCCGGCGATTATGTCAACGAGGACATCCCTGGCACAGAACCCCCGGCAGCCGACCTTGTGCATCGAGCAGTGCCTTGAAACCGAGGCATCCAGTTGAGCGGACTTCAGGTTTTCCTCAAAGGCTGTCATCACGGCCTCTCCACCGGCGGCAAGCCCGCCTGTTCCCATACATACCTTTATGGTAATGTTTTCCCTTTCCATGAGTTATTTAAGTTTCCTGATTTCCTTCATTAATTTGTCAGCCGACATTTTGCCGTGGATCGCTTTATTGATTATTACCACCGGGGCGATGCTGCAGGCCCCTACACAGTTTACCTTTTCAACGGTGAACTTCCCGTCCTCCGAGGTTTCCTCGCCCGAGGGGATCTGGAGTTCTTTGATAAGGCTGTTGATCAGTCTTTCCGATCCCTTTACATGGCAGGCTGTTCCGCAGCAGGCGGTAATTATATTCTCACCCCTGGGTTTGAGGTGGAACTGGGCATAGAACGTGGCTACGCCGAAGAACTTTGCAGCTGGAATATCCAGTCTTTCCGATATCCAGTAGATGGCCTCTTCGGGTATGTACCCAAAAGAATCCTCTATGTCCTGCAGGACGGATATGACATTTCCCTCATCCTCTATGCAGGTCTGTATAATCCGCTCCAACCTCTCTACCAAAAGGAACCTCCCGGAAGTTTGATTGCAGTGCCCGGCAAACCCTGTGTTCAGGTGTTCTGATTCGAGAATGTCCAACAGGCACTTGTTACAATTCGTTACCTTTTAATCCTGAAACACGGTTAGGGTGTGTCCGATAAAGTAACATTTGCTCTTATATCTAATCAATTGAATAAAAAGGTTATTAATAAAATTAATAGAGAAGTCTCAGGGATTTTTTTTAAAAGAGAAGAGATAGAGGAAGGAGAGGCCGACAATTCCCGAAATCAAGGAGGCGGTAATGATCCCCAGTTTTGAATAATTGAGTATCTCCCCGGCGGGGAAAGAAAGCCCCGCAATGAACAGTGACATGGTAAAGCCGATTCCACCAAGCATACTTGCCCCCAGGATGTGTTCCCACCTTATGCTTTTAGGGAGTGAAGCAAGTCCGCTCTTTACGAAGATAAAGGAGGAGAGGCTTATCCCGAGGGGTTTTCCGACGACGAGACCTAATATAATACCAAGCGTCAAGGGGTCGCTGAAGGCCCTGGATAACTCGACCTCTCCAAAGGTTATACCTGCATTGGCAAGTGCAAAGACCGGAACCACAACAAAGGCCACCCACGGGTGGAGTGAATGCTCGAGTCTCTGGAGGGGGGTTTCGACATGGTGGCAGGCCAGCTCGATAGACTGTACCGCGTTGAGGTGACGCTGGTTAAGCAGTATGGAACGGCCACATCCCTCCGGCGGGCATTGAAACTCACCCAGGAAGTAACCGGTATCTTCAAGGAACCTGTCTGTATCATACTTTCCTCGGGCGGGAATAAACATTGCCACAATTATACCGGCAACGGTTGCATGAAGTCCGGAGCCAAGGATTGAGAACCAGAGGAATAACCCGAGAACGGCATAGAAGAAGGTCTTTCTCACCTGGAAGAAGTTGGCAAGCCCCAGGATAAACATTATCAGAAGACTGATAAGCAGGTAGTGAAAGACGACCCCCGATGTATAGAAGAGGGCTATTACAAACACGGCTCCAAGGTCATCGACAATGGCAAAGGCAGAAAGAAAGACCCTGATTCCTGTTGGGATTCTTCTGCCGAGGATATAAATTGCGCCAAGGGCAAAGGCGATGTCCGTGGCCATGGGAATTCCCCACCCGGTAGAGGACGGGAGGCCCCGGTTTATGAAAAAGTAGATAAGTGCAGGAACAAGCATACCCCCGATAGCCGCCCCTACGGGGAGCAGGGCCTTTTTTACGGAGGCAAGCTCACCAACGAGGATCTCCCGTTTAATCTCGAGACCAACAGTGAAGAAGAAGATGGACATGAGTCCTTCATTAATCCATTCCCTCATCGTCTTTGCAAAACCGAGATGGCCAAAGGAGATTGCAATCTCAGTCTCCCAGAAGCGGTGATACGTTTCTGCATAGGGGGAGTTTGCCCAGATCAGGGCAAGCAGCGTGGTCCCTATGAGGAGCAGGCTGCTTGATGCCTCCTTCTTGAAGAATTGCTGGAAGGGCAGTATCAGATTGAGACTGATCTCCCGTCTTCTCGGGAGAAGTTTTTTTATGACCGCAATAATCATAGGATTCAAAGGATTGATGGACTCGTAAAAAGTCCATAGTACCGTTTTAGGATGGCTAAGTAAAAATTCGATATACAAGGAGTAGTGGTGTCGCCCAAGCGGAGACATACATATGGTATGTTGAGCATTGGGCGTACCCGCT
>BDTA01000015.1 GCA_002897935.1 bacterium BMS3Abin08 | reverse complement strand
GGAGTTCCGGCTGTACTTCCCTGCGGTCTTGGAATCTTTCGTGGATGAGGGGAATGAAGAAGTCGAAGTTCAAGGTGTTTTAAATGGAGAGGGTAAGAGGATTCTTATTGCTGATGACGAGGAGGTTGTCAGGGAGTTTCTCCATGATTTTCTTTCATGACAGGACTTTGAGGTGCTGACGGTGAAGAATGGAGATGAAGCGCTGAAGGTATATTCGGAAAGGCCGGATGAGTTTGACCTCGTCATCCTTGATCTTGTGATGCCGGGTATTTCCGGGATGGAGGTGCACTATAAGATCCGGGATATCAGGCCTGAGCAGAAGGTGATAATCTCTACCGGCTATGCCCTGTCCTCGGAACTTGAGGATATGGAAAGCTCAGGTGTTACCGGTGTTTTAAAGAAACCCTTCAGTATGGCGAAAGTAAACAGGGTTTTAAGATACGCCTTTGATGGGTAAAGACCGTTTGCCGTCATTACCGTTGCTCCCTGCTGTGATGATTATAGATGCCGCCATGTTCAGGAATCCGAATAAGCACACCGGGTAAGTTACATCAGTGACCATCTCACCTTCATTTATGGAACAGACAGGGAAGGCACTTATCACGACCGTTCAAACACTGTAGGCAGGACAAGAGGGATAGTTTTCTGAAAAGAGCTCCGGACCCTATTCGTATTCCGGGTGTTTGTCCATCTCTTTGAGTATCTCATTAAGGAAGTTCAGTGAGTCCTCAGCCACATCCTCCCGGACCTTCTGGATGGCGAACCCGGCATGGACGAGGACAAAGTCACCAACACCCGCCTCTTCAGGAAGAAGCATAAGGCTTATGTCCCTTTTGGCACCCATCACATCTACGGTGGCCAACATGTTGTTGATCTTGATTATTTTTGAAGGTATTGCAAGACACATGTCAAAGAGTTCCCTTTTCTATCTGTCATTCCGGCAGTCCTTAGGCCGGAATCTATTCTTTTCAATAAGCTCCGGATGTCCCGAAAGCGTTCTGGAGTCGGGAATCATTTTTAGAGAACGATTCCGGACAAGCCGGAATGACGGAAAAACGACAATTGTTCGACTTTATAGACAGACTCTAATTGATATTCTCGTAAAAAGTCGTCATTCCCGCGAAAGCGGGAATCCAGAAAGCGTGTAACTATCTGAAAAGACTGGATTCCCGTTTCCACGGGAATGACAAAAAAACACTTTTTCAGACTTTTTATGAGTCCATCCTAATTAATCAAATTTTCCTTACATTGGCAAGCTCCGACCTTTAGTCTGAGAGCTTGCCGGGAGATTCACTTTGTTCTTTTAATCTTAGCACAACACCCCATGTTTTTAATTTCTCAACCACCCTTTCAATTAATTCATCAAAGTGGGACTTAAGCGGAGGTGTGATGCCATAGCCCATATCGATACTCAAGGGCTGGATACCTATGAGATGAAATTCCTCGGGAAGGGTTCCGAGGAGCTTTCCGGCACCAATAAGGTCAGGCAGTGCTATCTGATGGACCGATAGCTTGGTTGCAAAATAATCCGGTATTTCATGCTTTGACAATTCTCCGACATACCCCGGCGCCTTGTTGAAATTAACGGCATCTATAAAGAGGATTTTCTCTTTGCCTTCAACGAACGGCAGGAGTTCAAGCCCCTTCGTACCACCATCGATAGGGTCGATATTCTCAGGAAGTTCGTATCTCTCAATAAGTGTTTCAAGGGCAAATACACCTGCCCCATCATCACTCATCAGAGTGTTTCCTATACCTATAACCGCTATTTCCTTATCATTCAGCATCAGGCCAAAGACAGAACAGGGACATATAACTATACGCCCCCGCTGTTATGTTTATTGAGTTTGCAATACCGGTACAGTCTCTGCTGAGGGGGTCTTTATACTTCCCTCCCCTTTAGCGCACAGAGCATAGCGCATAGCGTTGTGGGAGTGAGGATGATTAAGATTGCTGCACCCTCCCCTTAATCCCCTCCCGTCACGGGAGGGGAGGCTGTAGAGTTTTTTAACCAGATAAACCAAACAAACCAGATAAACCAGATAAACAACATACCCCGTCCCAAAATATCGGGACGGCGGTATGTCTATTATCCGCACAGGTCGCGGGCTGATTTATTCCCATTCCTTACCGGTTACGAACTTGTATCCGCTGAATATGGAGCCCATCAGGCCGTTGCGCTCCTTCAGGTCGAGGACCCAGCCGATATAGATATGGACTGCAGCGAATGCCAGGATTACATACATCGCAAGATGGTGCAGGAGCCGTATGGTCTGTAGATGCATCATTCCCCTGAGCCAGCCACCGAGAATCATCCATATTGTGCCTTGCTGGACGATTGAGTAAAGTGCAAACCCCGATATTATCTGGAATATGAATATCGCAAATACGAATAGGTAAGTGAGCCCGGCCAGAGCAGTATGTCCTACAGCATAAGGGGGTTTTTTGCTGATAAAGAGGTAGAACTTCAAAGCTCCCCAGAGGTCGCTGAGCCGCTTGCCCGTGAAGGGGAACCAGACCTTCCAACTTGCATACTTGTTACCCATAAAGGCCCAGTACAACCTTACGATCATGCTGAACAAGAAGGTGTAAGCAGCGGTAAAGTGTATGAACCTCATCCATCCCATGATGTACTGCGTTGAAGAGACAGCATGGATAAAGGGATTGCCTATGTAGAACCCGGTTATGGAAAGGGCAATGATACACAGCACATTGATCCAGTGCGTAAGCCTGACAGGAAACTCCCATGCATAGACCCTTTTTCTCTCGTTAGCCATCATCGCCTCCTTTCAGTCATACAATCTTGATCTTTGCTACCTCTTTCCCATCGGGATCAACAACGTGTACTGCACAGGCCATGCAGGGGTCGAAGGAGTGGACTGTGCGGAGGATCTCAAGCGGTTGCTCCGGGTCGGCAACAGGGGTGCCGATCAGGGCAGACTCATACGGTCCTTTCTGTCCCTTTGCATCCCTGGGCGAGCCGTTCCATGTACTTGGAACAACACACTGGTAGTTTTCGATCTTGCCGTCTTTGATCTTAACCCAGTGTCCAAGTGCTCCCCTGGGTGCCTCGTGCCAGCCGTAACCCTGTGCCTCCTTCGGCCACGTAGACGGGTCCCATTTCTCATTGGCATGGATCCTGTAGTCTCCCTTCTTCATATTCGCTGAGAGTTCGTCAAGCCATACAGGGAGCATCTCGGCGGTTACGAGGGTTTCGATACCCCTTGCAGCGGTCCTCCCAAGGGTTGAGAAAAGCGCCGCAGGCCCGACGTTCAGTTTTTTGAGGACATACGTGACTACCTCCTGAACCCTCTTGTGGCCGCTTGCATAGGCAACGAGCATTCTTGCAAGCGGGCCGACCTCCATGGGCATGTCTTCATAACGTGGTGCCTTGAGCCAGCTGTACTTCTTGTCCGTGTTGAGAAACTTGTACGGGGGGTTCGGTCCCGTATACTTGTAGTTCGTTATCCCATCCCATGGATGTCTTGATTTGCCGTCTCCACCCGGGTACTCATACCATGAATGGGTCACATACTCCGTGATCTTGGTCTGCTCGACAGGGTGTACGGTACCGAGGTCCTTGTTAAGGATTATACCCCTTGGGAGCCAGAGGTTGTCGGTATTGCTTTTGGTGTCCTGAGCAAAGACGCCGTACGCCATATAGTTTCCAACTCCTCCGCCATACCCTGCCCAGTCCTTGTAGAATGAGGCAACGGCAAGCAGGTCCGGTATATAGACCTTCTCCACAAACTTAAGGGCTTTCTTTGCAAGCTTGCTGATAAAGGCGATGCTGTCGGCATTCAGTGCGTTTTGACTGTTTGGATCGATGGGTACTGCCATACCACCGACAAGGTAGGTCTGAAGATGAGGATTTTTGCCTCCGAGCGTTGCGTGAATCTTTATGACATCTTTCTGCCAATCGAGCGCTTCAAGGTAGTGGGCAACCGCCATCAGGTTTGCCTCGGGAGGTAGTTTGTATGCCGGGTGTCCCCAGTAAGCGTTTGAGAACGGGCCTAACTGACCGCTTTCAACAAAGGACTTGAGCTTGGCCTTTATTCCCTTGAAGTAGGTTACAGATGAGTTGTGCCAGTCGGAAATCGACTGGGCCAGCCGTGCTGTCTTGGCAGGATCAGCCTTCAGGGCGCTGACAATATCCACCCAGTCGAGGGCATGGAGATGATAGAAGTGGATTACATGATCCTGTACATACTGGATGCCGGTAATCAAGTTCCTGATAATCCTTGCATTGTCGGGAATGGTAATGTTTAAGGCGTTTTCGACCGCTCTCACCGAGGCGGTTGCGTGAACCGTTGTTCAAACGCCTCATATACGTTGAGTAAAGTACCATGCATCCCGTGGGTCACGTCCCTTGAGAATAAGTTCGATCCCTCTGAACATGGTGCTTGCAGACCATGCGTCCACCACTTTGCCACCTTCAACCTTTGCCTCAATCCTGAGGTGGCCCTCAATCCTGGTTACTGGATCAACAGCTATCTTAGCCATTTAGTATCACCTCCTTTATTCATCGTCTCTATCTTTTTTCCCACCGGAAACCATTCTTCCGATTCCATGTGCAACCAGTGCTACACCGGTAACTGCGGCAAGACCTGCGCCGACCTTATCAGCCGTTGCCTCAACACCAAACCCCGGTACGTTAGGCAGACGCCTGTAAAATGGGGTCATCTTGTCCCAGAATCCGGGTTCTGAACATCCGACACAGCCATGTCCTGCGCCGATAGGCCAGTTTACACCCTCATTCCATCTTATGCGGGGACAGTTCTGAAATGTCTCGGGTCCCTTACATCCCAGTTCATAGAGGCACCATCCCTTCCGGTGTCCCTCGTCTCCCCACACGCGGACAAACTGTCCGGCATCGAAATGGGCACGGCGTTCGCAGTTGTCATGAATCCTCTTTCCATAGGCGAAGAGAGGACGGCCATGTTTATCGAGTTCCGGGAGAGAACCAAAGGTTAAGAAGTGAACTATTGTGGCCGTAAGGTTCTCAACATTCAAAGGACAGGCAGGCAGGTTTAGTACGGAAATGCCCGGAACTGCTTCCTGAACTCCGACTGCACCGGTCGGGTTGGGTGCGGCAGCCGGGAGACCTCCATATGAAGCGCAGGTTCCGGCCGCTATGGTAGCCATGGCGTTTGTACATACCTCTTTTACAATGCTAATGGCAGATTTTCCACCGATACAACAATAAACACCACCATCTTTCATGGGAATCGAACCTTCGATTACAGCGATATACTTACCCTTGTCTTTCTTTAACACATCATCGAGAGACTTCTCGGCCTGGTGGCCTGCTGCTGCCATGATCGTCTCATGGTACTCCACGTTGAGGACATCAAGGACGATTTCCCGGACTGTCGGCTGGTTTGCCCTCAGTAAAGATTCGGTATTGCCTGCGCAATCCTGAAACTCAAGCCAAACAAGGGTGGGTTTCTTCTTCGTCTCAAGGGCCTCGGCAATCTTTGAGACAAAGGCCGGGGGGAGTGCAAGTGTAGCAGTCATTAAGGAGCAGAACCGGATAAAGTCTCTTCTTGAGAATCCCTTTTCCTTCAGGGCCGCATAGATGGTGCCATCCCTGGCATCGGGTGACTTTGAAGAAGCCATAAAAACCTCCTTTCTTTAGATATCTTTAAAAATAGACTGATGCAATCATGCATCTGAAAAACGGACAGGTATTCATCTGTTTATGGTACATGACGTGATTGGAGAGGAACGGTCGTCTGAATTACATTGGAAGGGAGGTAACTGTTTTCGTATATGAGAGTTAACAGGAGGCAACAAAAAGCTGAACATAAATCTCTTATGACCGTCGTAGCAGTCTTCTTCATTTCTTCTCCCCCATTCAATACAATCTTATTAAAAAACAACTCAAATGTCAAGAAAAATGTTCACAATACCTAAAATAAAAAAATAGAGGTATATACAAACTGTAATTTCAGCAATTATTATGCCTGATGAGTTCAAAACCCCGGACAGCCGCTGAGGGCTTCTTGTTTCGTCATTATAGGGGACAGCTGTAGCACAATCCCGAAGACAGCATACAGTGTACAGGGCCTGCCCTGAATTCATTTCAGGGATGACGGTTATGACACGGCCCGGGAACGTACACCGTCTTCAGCTGGGATATTTGAGCGACGGCTGAACCGTATAAGTATAGAATCGTAACAGTAAGTTCCTGTATGTAACTTATAGTTACCCGGATCCCGGGCGAAGCCCGAATCATCCCTGTAATCCCCTCCGGTCAGAGGCTGTGTCATAATTGTCATCCTGAACTTGTTTCAGGATCTATATAAAACGTAACATATTGAAGATACGAGATTCTGAAATAATACTGAAACAAGTTCAGCACAGGATTCAGAATGACATCGTGTACGTTTTCAGGATTATGACACAGCCTGTCAAGGGGTGGGGAATTTTAAGATACCATTTTGACGAATATGACTGTACAAAGTGTTTGTGGAATGTATGGATCCCTTATCTTATTTCATGAGATATCTTTTGATTTAAGTGGTGTTTTGGTGAGATGAGAGAGAGATCTATTCCCAGTTTTTTAATCCTGTACTGGAGCGTGGACCGGGGCATCCCCAGCAGATGAGCAGCGCCATGGGGTCCTCCTACAACGCCGTCACACCGGATCAGGGCCTTTTCAATCTGTTTTTTTTCCATCTCGGTCAATGATATTGTCTTGTTTTCAGAGTTCATTTCCAATGTGTTGGAGTTAAGGATATTATTTATATCCAGATCCGTAATTTCATCACCGGCGCGGAGTATAATCATTCGTTCAAGCAGGTTTTCCAGTTCCCTGACATTTCCAGGCCAGCTATAACTGCAAAGCAGTTCTATAGCGGAGGAGGTGTATCGCGGTTCCGGTCTGTGCATCTTTTCTGCATAAATTATGGTAAGCCGTTGAACCAAAAGGGAAATATCTTCGCGGCGCTCTCGCAGGGGAGGGATGTGGATATGAATTGTATTGAGCCGGTAATAGAGATCGCTACGGAAGGTCTTTTCTTGTATCTTGAGTTTCAGATCCTGGTTGCTTGCAACAATAACTCTGAAATTAACTGACCTGGGTGTGCTTTCTCCAACACGTTCAAAGGTTTTATCCTGGAGGACTTGAAGTAGTTTAGCCTGGACATTTAAAGGAAGTTCTCCTATCTCATCAAGAAAGATAGTACCCTTGTTTGCCATCTCGAAGCGTCCGATCCTCCTGCTGTCAGCACCCGTGTAAGCACCTTTTGCATGACCGAAGAGTTCACTCTCTATAAGTGTCGGTGCCAGGGCTGCACAATTAACCTCAACGAACAGATGGTTCTTGCGGAGGCTTAAATTGTGAATGCATCTGGCCATGTGCCCCTTACCGGTCCCGGTCTCCCCGGAAATCAGCACCGAGGCATCGGTTTCCGCTATCAACTCGATTTCATTCATGATCCTGGCAATGGATTGGCTGGCATAATAGAAATTACCCTTTTGGAATTGGTAGGAATGCGTAACATTATCAAGCAGAAAACGTTTCTCTCTTTTGAGATTTTCGGTTACACCTTTGAGTTTTTCGTAGGAGAGCATGTTGTCCACGGCAATGGCTACCTGGACAGAGAGGTCATTTAAAAATTCCCTGAGTTCAAAAATATTCGGTGGACTCTGTTTGAAAGAAAAATGAATAGACCCCAAAATCTTTTTCCTGATAACCATTGGAAAAGCCATGGTTGAGTTTAAACCCGCCCTGACCATGGACCTTGCCGTGGCCAGTTGAGGATTCTGTGACAGGTCGTAAATAAACACGGGTTTCAGGGATTGAATAACCAACTGGGCTATGGAACCGTGCTCCAGAGGACGAGTTTTTTCGTTTATTCCCGTTGGATCGATACCTTCAGCAGTGGCAAAGTAACTTATGGTGTTTGTCTCGGGGTTATAGAGATTGATGCTGAAGCGGTCGTAATGGAATATTTTGCCGATTTCAGTAGCCAGGGACCGGAAAAGGGCTTCACGGGTATATTGCTTTATTATGGCATTGTTGATCTTCAGCAGTAACTGATACCTTGTAATGGGGTCACAGAGCATTTGACTTATCTCTAATATAGCAGATTTCATGGTACAATTCAAGCCCAAATTTCGGCACGGTGCCGAAATTTGGGCTTGAATTGTTGGCACCATACTGTAAATTGCAGCACTGTTTCCATTAAATTATATATATATCAAGGTGTTAAGGTGTGCTGAATAGTTTGGCATGATAGATGCTAAGAATATAATGATGAAACGTTATAACCCGGAAACAGTAAAAAGGGTAGTTGCAGGGATTGCCAAGGCAGCGGGTGTGTCTGAACATGACTCGGTGATTTTCTCCGATTCCCTGGTAGACGCGGATATACATGGAATGTCCACTCACGGTGTTTCGCGGGTCAACGTCTATATACGCAGGATACAAAGAGGGTTGATTGACCCCCGGGCAGAGATCTCTATTGATAGGAAGAGAGGGGCTGTAATAGCAGTAGATGCCGGAAATGGTTTAGGCCAGGTCCAGGCGTGCAAGGTTTTAGAGATCCTGACCCGGACGGCAAAGCTCAGTGGTATTGCTTCGGCAACCATCCGAAACTCTCAGCATTTTGGTTCCCTCTCCTATTACTGCAACAAGGCTGCCCGGAAGGACATGATTTTATTTGCCATGACCAATGCTGAGCCGGCTATGTCACCTCAGGGTGGGTGCCAGGCCTATTTTGGAACAAATCCCATGGCAGTATCTTTTCCAACCGGAAAGGAGTTCAATATAAAGATTGACCTTTCTACATCGGTTGTTGCCCGCGGCAATATAATCGCCGCCCATAAAAAAGGGAAAAAAATCCCCCCCGGGTGGGCATTGGATCCGGAGGGTAATCCAACTATGGATCCTGAAGAGGCGTTGAGCGGGACGGTTCTTACCATGGCCGGCCATAAGGGATATGCACTTGCTCTGATGGTGGAACTCTTCTCCGGGGTGCTTTCCGGCGCTGCTGTCGGGCATTCGGTGGGTTCCATGTACAAGGATATGAATAAAGAACAGAATGTAGGACATTTCTTTTGCCTTATGGACATAGATGCCTTCATTGATGTATCCGTTTTCAAAAAACGCGTTGATAAAATGATTGATGAAATCAAGGCGTGCAGAAAACAGCAGGGCGTAAAAGAAATACTGATTCCAGGGGAACGATCCTTTAGAAGGGCCGTTGAAAATCGAGAAAAAGGGATCTGTATCGAGGAAGAAACCATTGGAGAACTCAAGGGGTTGTGTGATGAATTCAGGATCCCCTTTACCCTGAAGGAGGAGCAGTAGTATGCGGGACATACTGGTAACCGAAAATCTTGTTGGTCCTGAGATAGAGTCACTGAAGGGCCGTTTTGAGGTCGTTTTTGAGCCCGAGCTCTGGAGGTCGCCTGAGAGATTGCAGGAAATGATATCGGACTTTAAGGCCGTCATCGTGCGTAACCAGACAGAGATTACCGCAAAAATGATTGCTTCCGCACCGCATCTCGAGGTTATTGGCCGTGCAGGTGCGGGGCTTGACAATATAGACACCAACGCAGCAACATCTGCGGGCATCGCAGTTGTCTACACGCCGGAACAGAACTCCATATCCGTTGCAGAACTGACGTTGGGGCTGATGCTTGCCCTGGCAAGAAAGATTGTGCCGGCTGACTATAACACCAAGGCCGGAGAATGGAAACGGCAGGAATTTGCCGGCATTGAACTCTATGGAAAAAAACTGGGATTAGTCGGGGTTGGTCGGATTGGATACAGGGTTGGAGTAAGGGCCAGGGCCTTTGGAATGGATATAGCGGTTTATGATGAATATGCCAATCCTGACGCTATAATGGTCTCGGAACTATCTGCCCGCATGATGGATCTGGATGAATTGCTGGGTCAGGCTGACTTTGTCTCCTGCCATATCCCCCTAACGCAAGAAACCAGGGGGTTGTTCGACTATGACAAGTTTTGCAAAATGAAACCGACTGCCTTTTTTATAAATACATCAAGGGGTGGGGTGGTTGACGAGGCGGCATTGATTCGTGCACTAAAAGAAAAAGAGATCGCCGGTGCAGGATTGGATGTCAGGCTAAATGAACCCCCGGAAAAAGGTCCTCTTTGCGGGATGGACAATGTCATTCTGACACCACATATAGCGGCGTTTACAAAAGAAGGACAGGCGAGGGTGGTTTCTTCCGTATGCCGGGACGTAGCTGCAGTATTGGAGGGTAAAGAGGCCAGAAACTATTTTAATTTTTCAAAACCGAAAAGAATGTTACAGAAAGGAGAAGGAACTATGATTCAGTTTTTAGTTCATGACAAGAATGACACGGTCGGTATAGCTACAGTGGACATTAAGGCTGGAGAGACCGTGAAGGGTCGTATAATGGAAGGCCAGGGTGCGTTGGAACTCAAGGCATTAATGGATGTTCCCCTGGGGCATAAAATTGCCCTGAAGGACATGAAGGTAGGAGATACGGTAATAAAGTACGGGCATGATATTGGTAGAGTCGATGCTGATATAAGGAAAGGTGAACATGTTCATGTTCACAATCTCAAAACAAAGAGGTGGTAAAAATGGATATACCTAAGTTTATGGGCTATCGTCGTGAAAACGGTCGTGTCGGCATTAGAAACCATATTGTGATTTTACCTTTGGATGACCTCTCTAATGCCGCATGTGAGGCGGTTGCCAACAATATCAAAGGCACCTTGGCAATCCCACACGCCTATGGGCGCCTGCAGTTTGGTGAAGACCTTGAGCTTTTCTTCAGGACTATAATCGGAACAGGGGCAAACCCCAATGTTGCAGCTGTTGTTGTGATAGGCATAGAGCCTGAATGGACCGGCAGGGTAGTGGAGGGTATTGCCAAAACCGGAAAGCCGGTAAAGGGCTTTTCCATTGAACGCAATGGAGACTTAAATACAATAGCACAGGCTTCCCGCCAGGCCAAGGAATACGTTCAGTGGGCCTCGGAGCTTCAGAGGACGGAGTGCTCCCTGGATGAACTTTACGTCTCGGTCAAATGCGGGGAGTCCGACACCACATCAGGGCTGGCATCCAACCCGACGGTGGGCAATGTGATCGACAGGATCATAGAGATGGGTGCTACCGCCTCTTTTGGAGAAACCTCCGAGATTACCGGCGGGGAGCTGGTGTGCAAGGAGCGGGCGGCAACTCCGGAGGTAGGCGAGGAGTTTATGAGGGTCTGGAATGAATACAATGATTTCATCATGAAAGAAAAAACCGATGACCTCTCCGGTTCCCAGCCCACCAAGGGAAACATAAGGGGCGGATTGACAACGATCGAAGAGAAGGCCATTGGTAACCTGCAAAAGATTGGGAAAAAGGCCAGATATGTAGGTGTCTTAAAGCCCGCCGAAGCCCCCAGGGGCAATGGCCTGTGGTATATGGACACATCATCTGCCGCTGCCGAAGCCGTTACTCTCTGGGCTGCATCCGGGGCCGTGGTTCACCTGTTCCCCACGGGACAGGGCAATATCAATGGAAATCCTATTGAACCGGTGATAAAGCTTTCCGCCAATCCCCTGACATGCAGTACTATGAGTGAACATATTGATCTCAATATTTCAGATATTCTCTCAGGTAAGATGACACTGAATGAAGCCGGAGACCAATTGATGGAAATCATGATCCGGACGTGTAACGGCCGTTTTACAGCAACGGAAGCTCTCGGCCATCGTGAATTCGTCCTGACTAAATTGTACAGAAGCGCATAAATATGTCAAGCTTCCCGACCAAAGGTCGGGGCTTTCGGCAAGGTCTATTGTAGAGATTTGGGGTTTTAGTCACATTTTTATTTGTTTTGTCTTTGCGCAAATCTTTCATTGAAAGGAGGTTCTGATGGCTGAGTTTAGCTACCAGTTAGTAGCCGAAGTTGCCAAGGAACTTTACATCCGTGCCCTGAAGGTGCTCCCACCTGATGTCAGGGAAGCATTGAAAAAAGCTTACTCACGAGAGACAAACGATACTGCAAAGGCAATCTTTGAAACGATATTCAAGAATATAGAGGTAGCCGATACGAAAGAGATGTTGATATGCCAGGATACCGGTCTTCCCGTTTACATGGTAAAGATCGGCAGCAGGTTTCCTCTGGATGGAGCGAGAATCAAAGCGGCCCTGACCGTGGGGACCATACAGGCAACCGTTGAACATCCTTTCCGTGGTAGCTCAACGCACCCCATTACCCGTGAGAATCCTCAGACAAGCGTAGGGAGAGGTCTGCCCATTATCCACTGGGATTTCGATGCTGATGCCGATTATCTTGATATCCTGATATTACCCAAGGGGTCGGGCTCTGAAAACATGAGCAACATGAGGATGTTTACACCTGCAGAGGGAGTGCAGGCTATAAAGAAATTCGTTGTCGATTCCGTTGTTGCATCCGGGGCGAATCCGTGCCCCCCTGGAATTATAGGGGTGGGCATCGGCGGGACGGCTGATCTTGTAATGACCCTTGCAAAAAAGGCGTTGACACGTCCGGTAGGAACGCGAAATCCCGACCCCCTCTTTGCAGAATTAGAGGAGGAACTGGAAGAAGCCATTAACAGCACCGGGATCGGTCCTATGGGGTTGGGAGGATTCAATACGACGATGGCTGTCCATATTGAGTGGGCCTATACCCATATAACACAGAATCCGGTTGCCGTCAATACCCAGTGCTGGCCCGCGAGAAGGGCCCGTGCCAGGATATGGAGTGACGGCCGTGTAGAATATGGATTTTAATAAATTCAAGCAACTATATTGCCATGGGTTAACACAAGGAGAAGATTTATGACTTATCATACACTTAATACACCTTTTGATGAAAAAACCATGCGATCTCTCCATGTCGGGGATATGGTGACAATCAACGGCCATATCTTCGGCATGAGAGATAAGACCATGATTCAGATCTTTGATAAAGGAGATGAACCCCCTGTCGATCTGAATGGTTTTCCCGTTCTTCATACGGCACCGAGTCTCAAAAGGGTTGGGAATAAATGGGAAAAGATATGTATCGGTACAACGACCAGCACCCGCATGGATCGATTTTCTCCTCCCTTAATCGAGAAGTACGGGGTACGTGCTTTTATTGGAAAAGGGGGACTATATGAAGGGAGCCTTGAAGCAATGCAGCGTTATGGCGCCTGCTATTTTGCAATTGTAGGTGGTGCAGCGGCTTTGGAAACGACCCAGGTGGAAGAGGTTGAGCACGTCTATTGGCCCGAGTTGCATCCCGAGGCTATTTACAAATTGAGGGTCAAGGACTTCGGACCTCTCGTTGTTGCCATGGACTCCCATGGAGAGAGTTTGTACAGCGAGGTAAAGGCCAATGCCCAAAAACGGTTACCCGAAATCTATCAGAAGCTTGGAATAAAAGACATATGATTAACGGGATCTTCAGTCTCTTTAATAAAAGGCGATTATCTTGGCGGGATTTGATCGATATATACTTACGTACTGTGGAAGGGAGATAGCAAAGTGAAGGGTATTCGTACCGTAACTCGCAGGGGATTAAGCATCTCAACGAAGACCGGATATATTCCTAATTTAGGTGTATGGAAGCCCATGGCAGTAGGTATGTGGGCTTGGTGGTTGCATCGGATAACCGGATTGGCCCTGGCTGCCTACCTCTTGATACATGTCTCCTTGATGAGCATAGCCATCCTGAAGGGACCGGAGTTGTTCGACAGCCTCCTGTCGATGCTTATGACCTCCAAGCTCTTTCTGATATTCGATCTTGGGCTCTTTGCTGCGGTACTCATCCACGGGATAAACGGAGTCAGACTGATTCTCTTTGACCTGGGGATTGGTATGCGCCGGCAAAAAGAAATCTTCTGGTTTGCAATGGCACTGGTTGCAGCACTGTTCATATGGTCTTTTTTCAGAATACTGCCGGAGATAGTAAGGTGAAAGAGGTGATAAACAAAACCGACGGCACCCTTTCATGGTTTCTCCAAAGGGTCACTGCCGTAGGACTTATATTCCTTCTGGGAGTTCATCTATGGCTGCTGCATTATAAAAATCCGGGAGAAACCATCAGGTTCGGCAATGTGGCGATACGGTTGCGTACCTTGACGTTTTTTTTCGTTGATATGGGGCTCCTGACGTTCGGGCTTTACCATGCTTTAAACGGAATCAACAATATTATACAAGACTATGGTATTGGAACAACAGGTCGCAGGAGTATAGGGTTCATATTGGTTATTATTGGTTGTGTGATGGTCTTCTTAGGAGGAATTTCTCTGTTTAAGTTCGTATGAAACGGTTGTTTGGGAGATAGGGAGATAATGTATAGATGAGTGCTAACTTGACCGTTAAGGTATTCCGTTACAACCCTGAGGTTGATGACCTTCCCAGGTTTGATACATTCGATGTTCCCGAGATGAAAAATATGGCGGTGCTGGATCTGCTCTATCAGATTCAAGCTGATCAGGACCGTTCACTCTCCTTCCGCTGTTCTTGTCGTATCGGCATGTGCGGCTCCTGTGCGATGTTTATAAACGGCAAGTCCCGTTTGGCCTGCCGGACCCTTGTCGGGGGGTTAGGTACCAAGGAAATTCACTTAGGGCCGTTGCCCAATTTACCCATACTGAAAGACCTGGTTGTTGATATGGACCCCTTCTTCGATAAGTACGAAAGGGTAAAGCCTTACTTTGTACCGAAAGAGGAGCTTAAAGACTTTTATCGGGTTCCTGAAGGTGCTGACGAACGGAAACTGATTGATGAAATGCTTGAATGCATCACCTGTGGTGCATGTTATTCCTCATGTACAATGGTAACTACCGATCCGGACTACCTGGGCCCTGCCGCTTTAAACAGGGCCTTTTGTTTGGTAGCAGATAAGCGTGACGGGGCCGGAGCAGAACGTTTGCGCCTTGTCGGTAATACAGATGGGATATGGCGTTGCCACAGCCAGTTTAACTGTGTGGAAGTTTGTCCGAAACAGATAATCCCCACCTGGTCGATCCAGCAGTTAAGGAAACGCTGTGTGTTTAAGAAACTTGGAATACGGGTATAGGTAAAAACAGTGGTGAAAGGCATAGAACAGATTAAAGCGGATATCCTCATCATGGGGACCGGAGGCGCAGGTTTGATGGCGGCTTTGCATGCTTACGATGCCAACCCTGAGTTGAATATTGTTCTCTCTGTGAAGGGGCTGGCCGGTAAAAGCGGCTGTACGCGTATGGTACAGGGGGGATACAATGTTGTGCTGGATCCCGACGATTCCCATGAGAAACATTTTAAAGACACCATTAAGGGCGGCGGCTTCATCAATAATCAGGAACTTGCATGGACCCTGGTTACGGATGCAACCAAAATCGTTTACGAACTGGAAAACAAGGTGGGATGTTTTTTCGACCGCGGATCGGATGGATATTTACACCAAAAACCTTTTGCAGGTCAGTGTTTTGATCGTACTATTCACCGGAGGGATTTGACGGGGATAGAGATTATCGCCCGCCTTAGGGATCAGGTTTTTGCCAGAGATATTCAGGTTCTGGAGGAGTGCCGGGGGCTTGATCTGCTGACCCGGAATAACCGGGTTGCAGGTGCGATCCTTTTGGACATCCGTTCCGGTGAGCCGTTTGTGGTCAACTCCAGGGCCGTTATTCTTGCAACCGGAGGTGGAGCGACCATGTATAAGATTTCTGCTCCATCCAAGGAAAAATCCGGTGACGGCACTGCAATGGCCTTTCGGGCAGGGGCTGAATTTGTGGATATGGAAATGCTTCAATTCCATCCCACAGGTCTTCTCGCCGGTGAGTCTCAACTCAGCGGCAGTGTCCTGGAAGAGGGGCTGCGCGGGGCCGGCGGCCGTTTATTTAATGCAGAAGGAGAGCGTTTTATGGAACGTTATGATCCGGACCGTATGGAGAGATCTACCAGGGACCAGGTTGCCCGTGGCGCTTACCTTGAGATTATGGCCGGACGCGGTACCCATAGCGGCGGGGTATTTTTAGACATCTCGCATCTCGGGGCAGGGTTTGTGGAGCGCACCTTCCCGGGTATGGTTGACCGGGTTAAGGATATTGGAAAGGACCTTGCACGGGAGCCGATTGAAGTATCCCCCACGGCTCACTTTCATATGGGTGGTGTCAGGATTGACAGAGACTGTCATAGTAACCTTGAAGGACTTTTTGTAGCCGGTGAAGACGCAGGAGGAGTTCATGGAGCAAACCGGTTAGGTGGAAACGGAGTTGCCGAGTCTACCGTTTTCGGCGCGAGGGCCGGAGATGCAGCGGCTTCCTTTGTCTCTGAATGTAATTTATCTGCTGTTGACGATGCACAGGTTAACGCCGTTTGGCAGGAAACGATACGGCCTTTCTCATTGTCCGATGGAGAAGATGCATATAGACTGAGAAGGGAGTTGAAGCTGCTTACATGGGAGAAGATAGGCGTTGTTCGCTCAAGAGAACAACTGCTGCAGGGTATTCAGCAACTCGATGAGATGAAGGATCGTGCCGAACGCATAAAAGTAAAGGGCGGCCGGCAGTACAACATGGACTGGAACGAGGCCCTCAACGTACGTAATCTTATAACGGTTGCACGGATGGTTGCTCAAAGTGCGCTGATACGTGAGGAAAGCCGCGGGTCGCATTACAGGAGTGATTTCCCAAAGACCGATAATGATAACTGGTTGAAAAATATCCTTTTGATTCGTGACGGAAAGGAGGTGATACGTTTTTACAGTAAAGCTGTTATGTTTAGCCGGATACCACAGGAAGAAATTATCAAGTAATGGCCATAAGGTGCGACTGGAGAGAGTGGAGCTCTGGAACAGCGAAATCTCGTTAATCACATTATACTGAAGCTGAGGACTTTAAATGATGGTATCATATCATAAAACCAAGAATAGGGAGGTAAGTATGATAACCTTTAAGACAAAGTATGTTAACCTCATAGTGAGCATCGGCATAGCACTGGCAATGCTTGGTATGACCTATTCCACAGCGACTGCCGAGGTCAAGACAGTACGATTGGCAAAGCAGTTCGGTCTTGGTTACCTGCCACTGATCGTAATGGAGCAATACAAACTCATTGAAAAACACGCCAAGGCTGCAGGTCTGGGCAACATAAATGTTACGTGGTCCACCTTTGGTGGTGGAGCGGCCATGAATGACGCCTTGATTTCAGGCAATCTGGATTTCCCTTCGGGTGGTGTGGGTCCGTTGATTAAAATATGGGCAAAGTCAAAGGGGATTCTTGATGTTAAAGGCGTAGCCGCTATTAATGCAATGCCTCTGTTTCTGAACACCAGAAACCCTAACGTCAAGTCGATAAGAGATTTGACCAACAAAGACCGCATTGCCCTACCGGCCGTGAAGGTATCGATTCAGGCTGTTATTTTGCAGATGGCTGCCGCAAAAACCTTTGGAGAAAAGAATTATGACAAGCTTGATCATCTTACGGTCTCGATGAAACATCCTGATGCCTTGATAGCATTGCTCTCCGGAAGGTCTGAAATCGACACTCATTTAACGAGTCCGCCATACGAGTTCCAGGAACTTGAAGATCCCAGCGTGCACAGAGTTTTCAGCTCCTATGATATTCTCGGTGGTCCGCATACCTTCAATAATGTCTGGGCTACCAGTAAGTTTCATAAAAACAATCCCAAGACCTATGCCGCGGTTTTTGCAGCCCTTAATGAGGCAATGGATATAATCAATAAGGATAAACGTGCGGCAGCAGAGCTGTATGTCAAGGCTACCAGGTCCAAACTTTCCGTGGATTTTGTCTACAAGATAATCACGGATCCGTCAATAGAGTTCACCACCGTTCCGCTCAATACCATGAAATTTGCTAAGTTCATGTATAAGATTGGAGCCATCAAGATTATGCCTAAAAGTTGGAAGGATATGTTTTTCCCTGAAATTTATGACAAACAGGGGAGCTGATGATGTCTCGAGAATGTCCGAAGCCGTCAACAGATGAAGAGGGTTCAGGGGAACTCCTCCTTGAAGTAGAGGGGGTCACCCTGCAATATAAGACCGAGGATCACCTGGTTACTGCAACCTACAGGGTGGGGTTTGAGGTTTTCCGTTCGGACAGGTTTGTTCTGCTGGGTCCTTCAGGATGCGGAAAAACCACCCTGCTCAAGGCTGTTGGCGGTTACTTCAAACCGACCGAAGGCAAAATAACCCTCAAAGGTCATAAGATCAGCAAACCCGGCCCCGATCGTGTAATGGTGTTTCAAGAATTTGATCAGTTGTTACCCTGGAAGACGGTCAAGGCGAACATTACGTTCGCCTTGACCTCCAGCGGTAAGATGTCGAAACATGAGGCTGAAGACAAGGCAGTGGCTTACCTGGATTTGGTTAATCTGACGAACTTTGCCGATACCTACCCGCATACCCTCTCCGGCGGCATGAAACAACGTGTGGCAATCGCTCGTGCCATGGCTATGGAGCCGGACATCCTCCTGATGGACGAACCCTTTGCCGCCCTTGATGCCCTGACCCGTCGAAAAATGCAGGAAGAACTCCTTCAACTATGGGAGAATTGCAAATTCACCGTGCTCTTCGTTACACACTCTATTGAAGAGGCGGTAATCATCGGAAGCCGCATTTTATTGCTCTCGCCTCATCCCGGTCAGGTAAAGGCTGAGTTCAATGCTTACATGTACAGCCATGAAAATCTGGGTCAGGATGACTTCAGGAAACTTCTCGACAAGATTCACAATACGCTCTTTAGCGATGCTATCGAGGAAGAATTAACCAAGAAAGGGTGATAGTTTTATGAATAATAAAAAAGACAGCCTGTCTCCTGCTGCACGCCCTGAATTTACGAGAGACATATTAGATGCAAGCAGGGCAGGTGAAATAAAGCAACCCCTGACTTTATGGGAAAGGATTAGTAACATAAAAGCCCTGCGCAAGCTCTTTATTCTATTTATTCTTGCCCTCTTGTGGCAGGCTTATGCAGCAAGGGTTGACAACACGCTCATGTTTCCGAGTTTCACCTCAACAGTAACCGCCTTTTGGGATGCATTGATTCATGGCGGCCTTCTATCGAGAGTCGGTGTTTCGATCAAGGTTCTATTGTTAGGTTATGCGGCTGGAATTGTGGTCGCCGCGATTTTGACTACCCTGGCGATCAGCACACGCTTTGGATCGGATTTACTTGAAACACTTACCGCGATGTTTAATCCTCTACCTGCCATTGCCCTGTTGCCCCTTGCACTGCTGTGGTTTGGCCTCGGGATAAAAAGCATGGTCTTTGTTTTGGTTCATGCCGTTCTCTGGCCTTTGTCACTCAATACACATTCAGGTTTTACGGGAGTGAGCCAGACTCTGCGTATGGTCGGCCGCAATTATGGTCTGACCGGGTTGCGCTATGTGTTTAGAATTCTTATCCCGGCGGCCTTTCCAAGCATCTTAACCGGCCTTAAGGTTGCCTGGGCATTTGCCTGGCGTACCCTGATCGCGGCTGAATTGGTATTCGGGGTCAGTTCCGGATCCGGCGGTCTCGGCTGGTTCATCTATGAAAATAAGAATGAACTCGAAATTGCTTACGTTTTTGCAGGGCTGTTAACCGTGATCATAATCGGTATCGGAGTTGAGAATATTATATTTCGTGCAATAGAAGTGAGAACAGTGCGCAAGTGGGGTATGCAGCTATAAACGGAATATTCAAAGTTAATCGGTCAACAATGCCTTTGCTCAGGGTTATATACTTATGAGCATACTGACAGTTGTTCTGGCCGTTGTTGCCCTCCTCTCAGGGGTCCTTAAAAGCGGGTTTGCGATTGGCGCAGGAATTTTTTTGACACCCCTGTTGGCTCTCGTGATGGGACCCAAAGAAGCGGTTGTGCTGGTAGCACCCATGATGTTGTTTACAGACATTACAGCCATTTATCAATACTGGCGAAAGTGGCATCTCCACGACATCCTTGCCCTTGCCCCCCCCTGCATTGTAGGTGCAGTCTTCGGGGCACTGTTGTTGAACTGGTTTACACCGAATACAGCGCGTCGCGCTATCGGTATTATAGGGTTGCTTTATGTCACAACCGAACTCTTCCGGATGTTCATACGCAGAAAGTCCGTCTCCCCTAATCTGATCTGGAGTACCTCTATAGGCCTTGTCGGAGGGGTGGCCTCTGCATTGGCCAACTCGGGAGGTGTATTTATCTCTACTTACCTGGCGGGGAGGCTTACAAAACAGCATTTTGTGGGCACACTTGTTTTGGTGTTCGTGGGACTGAATATTACCAAGGTAACTATGTTTACGGGGCTGGGCCTGCTGAACCGGCAACTGTGGATAACCGATCTTTCCCTTATACCGCTTATGTTTGTCGGCGGTCTGGCGGGTAAATGGCTCAACAGCCATATTCATGAGACGCACTTCAAACGCTGGGTGTTCCTGCTGATTGCCGGCGCCTGCATAAGACTGCTGTTCTTCTAAATAGTGTCTGTGTATAAACTCAGTCTCTCTATCTGTCATTCCGGCAGTCCTTAGGCCGGAATCCAGTCTTTTCAATAAGTTCTGGATACCCGACTACAGACTTCGGGTATGACAAAAATAAAAAACGGCAATTTATACACGGACTCTAAACAGTCTCTTATTTTATCCCGGGTATAGTTGAATTGGAGACAAAGGACTCTGAGAACTGCTCCTTTATCTCATCTGCTGTAAGTGGAATTGGAGGCAATGACATATTGCCGGGCCTTGCAATGATATGGATAAACTTCGGTCCTTTTTTGTGGGACCTGAGTGCGGCAATTATCTCATCCCCTTCTGAAACCGTAAAAATATTTTTAATACCGAAACCATGTGCCAATATGGAAAGGTCGGTGACGTGTTGTGTCGGCGTCGGTTGATTTCCTGTTGAGCCATAGACGCCGTTGTCAATGGCGACGATGGTAAGATTCTCAGGCGCCTTTAGTGCCACGGTGGCAAGTGTACCCGGATTCATGAGCAGACAGCCGTCTCCGTCAATAACAAAGACCTTTTTAGCGCTGCTCGCCGCTATTCCCAGACCGATGGGGGTCGCCATTCCCATGCTCCCGAGCATATAGAAGTTGGATGGTTGAGGAAGGACATTATACAACTCCTTGGAAGGAAACCCAAGCGTGGAAACAACAACACTATTTCTCAGATAATCGGCGATCAGTCCGAGGATCTCATACCTGGTAAAGATGGGGGTGGGTCTTCTGTTTGAAAGGCTTATTATGTTTGCTCTTTTTATCGGCAGTCTCCTTTCCTGTAGTAGGTAAGGGTTGTCCTCGGTACAGAGTTTCCATATCCTCGGATTCATCAGGAAGACGTGCATTTTCCCCTTGGTATAAACATTTTTTAAGTGTCTCTGTACCTTGTATAGATCCTCTCTTTTTTTCAGAACCGTGTAGCCTATTCCCAATGCCTTGAGAAGTCCCTTGAGTGCCGTGCCCATCGGAACCTGTGCGGCGATCTTCTCCTTGTAAATACCTCTCTGGCTGACAAAAATTGCAAGTGGAAGGTTGAAAAAGCTGGTAAGGGAAAGGAGTGCATTTATCATATTTCCCATTCCTGAACTCTGAACAATCATTGCAGGTTTCTTTCCGGCAAGTGCCGCACCTGCGGAAATACCAACCCCCTCTTCCTCCCGGGTCAGGGGGACATGAATAAATCTGGATTGAACCTTGTAAATCAGGCTTTTAATCTTTTCGCAGGGGAGAGTGCAGATAAAGTCTACTCCTGCATTTTTTATTATTTCTATGAGTTCATCTTCAGGGTACTGCATAATAATGGCTCTACCTCCTTCTCTGATATGTTTTTTGATATAAAGATCGGTTCAGGAGTAAATACGGGCCTCTCCTTTCTAAGCCTCTTCTCTCCGCCGCCGGTAATGTTTAACAGTATTGTATCAGTTTTCCTTATATGTTTTTCCGAGACGCTTTTCATAAGTGCGGCAACAGCCACACCGGCTGCGGGGACTATGTCTATGCCCTCCGAGCTTTCAAATACCTCCATTGCATGAAATACTTCACTGTTCGTTATACCGTACATCCTGCCGCCGGTGGCGTTGAGTGCATCGTAAATTCCTCCCTTTACGGAATATGCGGGGTACCGGTTAGACAGCACACGCGTTGTTATTTCCACTATCAGGTCCGGGTTGAGGTCTTCCGTAAAAAGGCTTCGGCTCTCTCTCTCCCATGCCTTTACCATCGGCGCAAAGGGGAGGTTCTGTGCGAGGTGCAGCACAGGCTGTCTTGAGCCGAACCTTCCGTCCATCAGGAACCTCTCAGACATTTCCCAGACCCCTATGGCCCCTGTACCACTGCCTATCGCCTGAAAATAGTGCTCGGGCAGCCTCCCTATCCTGTTAACGGCCTCCATCAGGACTATGCCGAGGCCGTCCCTCTTGGCAATATTCTTTACCCCTCCCTCAAAGGGCATGCCCATAGTGGTTGCTATCTTTCTGGCAACGTCGATCGAGTCCGAATAGTCACCGTCGCTTACGGCAACCGTGGGTACCATTACAGTCTCCACGAGATACCACATTTCAAGAAGACACATCCGGGGAACGACTATGATTACAGGAAAATCGGAGACTGATGACAGATGGGCAAAGGCACGCGCAGTATTACCCGCAGAAGCTACAACAAGGCCCTTTACGTCATTTTCACGGGCATTCTGTAATACAACAGCAGCCTCAAATTCCTTGAAGGTGCAAGTCTGGATGTCTGCCCCGCGTTCAGGCCAGTAGCCGTTAAAGGCGACATAAAGACCGTCAAGGCCGAGGAATTCGGCAAGGCGGTCAGACCTGTATACGACCGGGGCCGGCTGGGGGAAACCGGCTTCATGTATAGGAAGCCAGTTATATTTCCAGATACCTCCCCTGTCCGACACCCTGAACTCCCTGTCAAGGTATTCCGTTATGAGAAGTGCGCCCTTGCAGTGTTCACAGAAGGCACAGTATGTATCGACAAGTACCTTTCCACAGTTCCGGCATCTTATCCTGAAATGGCTCATATATCCTCCAGCTCTATTAAATCACCGTTGAAAGCAGTTCCATAATATCCACGATCTGAACCTTTCTTACATGGTCCTGCATTGCCTCATTTACCTTCTCGTAACAGGCGGGGCAACCGAGCACCAGTTTATCCGCTCCCTTTTCGACCGCCTCATCAATGCTTAGACGTGCTATGGCCACAGCGTTTTCGTGAAAGATGTTTTTTGCGGCACCACCTGCACCGCAACACCGGGAGAGACGCCTGTTGTGGTCAAACTCAAGAAGCTCCACGCCCGGTATATGCCTCAAGACCTCCCTTGGTTCTTCAATCACCCCTACACCCCTGCTTAAGTAGCAGGGGTCATGATAGATTAACCTCTCATTCAGCGCTCTTTTTATCTTAAGGGTCCCCTCCCTAAGGGCGTGGGAGACATACTGGGTGATATGGGTTATTCTGAAGGGGAGGGTATCGCCGTAATATGACGGCCATTCCCGGGCCATCATGTTTACACAGCATGGGCATGAGCAGATGAGGGTTTTAACACCCTTTTTTTTATAAGCAGGAATAAGCCTTTTTACGAGTGATTCAAGTTGTTCATGCTGTCCCGTTATAAACAGAGGAAAACCGCAACAGACCTCTTCTTCGGCATCAAGCATTGTGAAGGGCGTGCCGACGGCATCCAGAACCAGCACGTCGCCTTTCACCATCGGCCGGGCCTGGTAGGCGCCTGTGCAGCCGGCGTAATATGCTATTTCAGCATTCTCGACTATCTCGATACTATCCGGCAACCACGGTGAGTATCTTTCCTCCCGCGGCTTGTTGTAAGGGTTGCCGGTATTCATGATTGCACCGGGAATTTCGGCTTGCTGCCCGATAGGACCTGTACCATGTTTGACCATCTCCTTCCTGAGTATCGGCCATAACCTCTGGGTGTTTATCCCGACGGGACAGACCTCGCCGCAGACACCGCATGTCGTACATTCAAAAACCGCCCTTGTGAGGCCTTCAAGGACCTTTCGGTCTATGTCTTTTCTGCCGAAGAACCTGGATTTCAGCCCCTCTGTTTCATCAATAAGTTTCTTGAAGATGCGGAGCTTCTCCGGCGGGGAAATGGCAGGGTTGTTAGTGACTTCCTGCACAGGGCAGTAAGCAAGGCATTCCCTGCACTCGGTACAAGCCTTCACCTCGAAAAGCTGTTTGCCTGAAAGTGATTCTGTAAATGGTTTCCTATTCATCATATTCAATAATTTTCGTTGTTGATGTCCGCTTCCTTGACTCAAAAATAATGAAGGGTGCGGTCAGTATATGCGTCGGGAGATAAAGGAGCAACACCAGAAAGAGGCTGTAGTGAATCACAAAAAGAGACCCTGAAGGCAGGTCCCCCGGATTGAATGTTAATAAATCCATAATATAGTTCTTGATGCCGACTATGTCGGGTCTTATAAAGAATCTCATGATTACACCCGTTGTGCCCAGGATGAGTATAAGCAGGATGAGAAAGAAATTTCTCGGCGATACATAGTCGCTTCTTTCAGAAAGCGACAACCGTACAAACAGGACGAACAACAGGGACAGGGGGAGTAGAATACCCGCATATTTCCCAATGCAGTTCATAACAACAGCCCACTTAGGTACGGGATAGAGTATGTATCTTAGATGGCCGGTTAAAGTGAGTATGAATGATACATGAAACGTCCATTCCCCTATCCATAGCAACTTGTTTACACGGAAGAGCCTGCCCATGAATAGAATGTCGAATAAACCCTGCAGGAAGACTCCGCCGGTAAGCTTTTTTTTTGTAATAGAAAGATCATTTTTCAGATCACGTCTGCCACAGAGAATCATGATGTTGGAAATGCCCTTAAGGCATGCAATTATAACGAGTACGTATGTAATGAAAGAAAGGATTATACCCATTTACATACCTTTTATATGTCTCTTATAGGTGCCTCTTTTTTTTCAGGCCTGTTTCATCATGATGAAACGGCTAATCCATAATCAGAGTCCGTGTATAAAGTCGAACAGTTATCGTTTTTTATTTTTGTCATGCCCGAAGTCTGTAGTCGGGTATCCAGAACTTATTGAAAAGACTGGATTCCCGACGCGCTTCACTTGCGGGAATGACAAATACATGTAGATGTCGTTTTTCTGTCATTCCGGCTTGTCCGGAATCGTTCTTTAAAAAGGATTCCCGACTCCCGAATGCATTCGGGATTGCGGGAATGACTAACAACCGTAATTTATACACAGACTCTAATTAACGGTCTATTCCTGCCTTATGAGTTCTATCGTTACGTTCCTGGGGAGTGCAAGCTCCGCCTCAACCTCGAATGCCTTCAGTATTGCACAGGGCACGGGACAGGAGACATGTTTGAGACATGTTGAGCCTTTCCGGTAAACCGGATTTTCGGTTATGCGCTTAAAGGCATCCGTGAAGTCGAGTTCACCTATCTCCTTTGCGAGTTTTTCCACCATCTCGCAATCGGACTTGACAGAGAGGGCATATCTCTTGCCCTCTTTTTTTTCAATCTCCACGCTGGTTTTAAGACCGCATATGCCGGGATTAATATTTGCCTTTGTCATCCTTTATCCATTCATGAATCAGGTAAGCGGTTTTTATACGGCTGCCCTGATCGTCCGTGTTTATACAAACCTCAACCCGACACCCTTCCTCATCCCTTTATGGTTACCGGGAGATTCTTCTTCTCAAGTAGTGTCTTGAGGTTGGGAAACTTGTCCTTCATATGAGGGAAATGCATGGCCATCATGAACTCCTTTTCAAAGGCGGGTTCTACCGCAATCTCAACAAATTCCACCCATCTTGCCCTCTCGTCCGCTTCAATGCGTTTGTCCCTGTTGAGGAGCGCCATCCTTGCACCGTCTCCGGCAGCGTTACCCACGGCATAGACCTTCTCTGCATCACAGTCGGGGAACATCCCGATGGCAAGGGCTGATTCCTTGTCTATGAAACTTCCAAAGGCACCGGCAAGGATAACCCTGTCAAGCCTCTTGATTCCCATTTTCTGCATCATAAGCTTTACTCCTGCATAGAGGGCTCCCTTTGCAAGCTGAAGCGCCCTCACGTCTGCCTGTGTGATGGTGATATCGCTTCCGATGGATGTCTCTTCGGCCCAGGCAAGGACATACTCAGGTTTGCCGTCCGACCCGAGTCTGACCCTGATGGTATCGAGGTCAATGTTGAATCTTCCCGATTTATCAATAATGCCGGCCTTGAACATCTCGGCGACCGCATCGATTATGCCGGATCCACATATCCCCTTGGCGTTCACTTCCTGAAGCTGGGTATGCCAGTCGGCCTTGCCGATCACCTTGTATAAACATTCCTTTGTTTCAGGATCGATCTTTATCTTCTCGATAGCGCCGGGTGCGGCACGCATACCGAACTTTATCTGGGCACCCTCAAAGGCCGGTCCCGTAGCACAGGATGTGGAGCAGACCCTCTCTCGATTCCCGAGCAGAAGCTCGCCGTTGGTCCCGATATCGATTATAAGAACCGTTTCATCCTGATTGTAGGGTTCTTCGGCAATAAGGACTCCCACATTATCAGCCCCGACAAAACCTGCCTCTATAGGAAGGACATGTACGTAGGAAGCGGGGTTGATCCTGAGCCCGAGGTCACGGGCCTTTATATTAAGCGAACGCTGTACAGCAGGTATAAAGGGTGACCGGCCTATGTATACCGGGTTGAACCCGAGGAAGATGTGATGCATAGCGGTATTGAAGACGATGGTCAGGTCAACTATTACATTGCCTCCGTTTTTACCGTTCGTCCTGAGATCTGAGGATGTACGGTCTATTATCTCATTCAGTCCTTCAATTATTGCATTCTGCATCTTTTCGAGGCCATCCGGGTTTGTCATAGCATAGGTTATTCTTGACATGACGTCCTCACCGTACGGGACCTGTGGGTTCATCATGGATTCCGTACTTACAACCCTCCCCGTGTTCAGGTCGCAGAGATATCCGACCACGGTCGTTGTTCCGACATCTACGGCAAGACCATAGGAGGGCTCGACAAAACCGGGTTCAATCTTGATGATCTCTTTGTCCATCCAGACGGTAACAGTTGACTTCCATTCACCTTTCCTTAAGGTGTCCTGGAGGTTTTTAAGCGGCTCATAGTCAAAAACGAGACCTGGGAGTCCATATTCATCTTTCATGAACTTCAGTACCCTCTCCATGTCGCCTTCAGTCATATCATGCAGTTGCGGGGCAGGCAGATTGACATTGTATTTCTTCACTGCGGGGTCGAGTTTAATAATGAGTTCCTTGGCAGCCTTTCTTACAATCTGTTTCCCGGCCCTTGACCGCTCCGGAACGAATACCTTTACATCACCATGAATTTCAGCAGCACATGCAAGCCTCATCCCCGTGCCGTCCTCGGGTTTCAGATGTTCACTCTCATCGTCCGTAAAGGGAGAGAGATGGTCCATGCTCGAATCGATGTTGTCCTTTTCAAAGTACCCGTCTTCTATCCTGACCTTGCACTTACCACAGATCTTTTTTGCACCGCAGACAGCCTCGATATCAACCCCGAGGGCCTGTGCTGCTTCAAGAAGGGTCTTGCCTTCTTCAATCTCGCCTCTTCTGCCCGAGGGCTGAAAGATCACTTTGAATTTATTCATTAAAAACCTCCTTTTTTAAGAGTTTAGGGTGGGTCCCAGGCCTTTATGGAGGGGGCGGAGGGGTGGCCTGGGACCCTTTGTTCACGGCATGCGCCATGAACAAGATCAATTTCTTTACTGACAGGATCGTGATTCCTTCAGGTATATTCTTTCCCTTTTGTTGTTCTTGTAAACCTTTCTTGCGTAAGGACATATGTTAATACAGAGTCCACAGTTCGGCTTGTTATTAAAGACCGTCCGTTTTTTCTTCAGGGAACTGCACCTGCTGTAAATAACAATCTCACTAAAGGGCTCCCCGATCGACCATGAAGTACCGGTCAGGGCACTGGAAGGACAGTGTCTGACACAGAGGTTGCAATTGCCGCAGAGAGACCTTGTAATCGGCCTGTCGGTCATAAATGGTGTGTCTGTAAGCACCGTGGCCCAGGAGAGCTTCGGTCCGTACCTGCTGTTGATTATCAGCCCGTTTTTCCCGATCCATCCAAGACCGGCACATGTAGCGGCTGTCTTATGACTGAAAAACTCATATAACCTTGAGATAAACTTTCCATTTCTCCTGTCGGAGTCGGGCGGAATGGAAAGAAACCTGTAGTTCCTCTTCCTCAACCAGGCTTCAATTAATCCCTGGAGGCCGAGTAGAAACTCCACGGTGTCCCGATTCAGGTCCTTTCTGACCGCTATCGCAATGCCTCTCGTGAGGTGCCGGATATCGCCGGAAAGGGCCTCGGTCACGTCACCTATACCCGTCAGGGTGGCGCCGGAACTCAACAGCAGGTCCTTTAATGAATCAGGATTCAACTTTGTTTGCCTCTGCCTCTATCCTCATTTTCTTCAGAGATGCGACCATGCTGATGGCTTCCTGGAGGGCATTGCTTGCATCAGCTGCATACCCGTCAGCCCCCCACTTGTCGGCAATTTCCCTGGAAACAGGGGCTCCACCAATCATGATTTTTACATTGGGGTTCTTCTCTCTCAGGGTGTCGATTATCTTCTGCATGCCGACCATGGTAGTGGTCATCATGGCCGAGAGACACACGAGATCGGAATCCGTCTTTAACTGTTCCTCTACAAACTTATCGAGAGGGACGTCCCTGCCCAGGTCATAAACCTCAAAACCTGCAACGTCAAACATCATCTTAACGATGTTTTTCCCGATATCGTGGACATCACCCTCGACCGTCCCTATTACAACCGATCCCTTCATTCCGAGATCCATCTTCCCAACGTGTGGTTTGAGAATATCAAGTCCGGCGTAAAGTGCATCGGCGCACATCAGCAGCTCGGGGACAAAATATTCCTGTGCCTCAAAGAGCCTGCCAACCTCTTCCATTCCGGAGACGAGACCGTCAAAGATGGCCTCATTTACATCCATCCCGACATCGAGCACCTCCTGTGCAGCCTCCTTGACGCCGTCCTCATCGTACTGGACAACTCCGTTTTTGAGTTTTTCGAGTAGTTCCTGTTTTTTTTCTTCTGATACCATGGCTTAACCTCCGTAATTGATTATTTCGTCCATCATTATTTTCATGTTTTCCGGTGGAACCGTCGGCCATATATCACAGCCCGGCCAGACAGCACTGGCGCCATCGTCTATACATTTTCTCATTGTCGTCCGGATAATCTCCTCATCTCCGGTTACAAGGACATTGTAAGGGTCGTAATTGCCGAATACGAGTGCGTTGCTCCCGATTTTTTTGCGGGTTTCCACAAGGTCGTTTTTCTGGTCCACACTGATTGCCTTTGCACCGGATTCAACCATGAAAGGTACGATGTCGTTTGTCTTCCCGCAGATGTGAAGGACCGTATTGCCTTTAACTTCAGAGAAGATCTTTTTGAGATAGGGAAGGATGAGGTTCTTGAACCCCCGGGGGCTTAACACATCGGACGTTGCCCCCATCTCCCTCACCGTAACATAATCACTCCCGGCACTTTCGAATTCCTTTGCAATAAGGACAATGGCATCGGCCAGGACATCGAGCAGTTTTCCGACCTTGTCGGGTTTCTTGAAGGAGAGTTTTAGCAGGTCGTTGAGTTCCATGATCTGTCCTGCAAGGGTGAATGGCCCGAGCACGTAGCTGCCGACAGGCACGTCATTGCCGATCTCGTTTTTCAGTAATTTGATGGTCTCCTTCATCAGGGGAACCCTTCCGCGTGTGACGAGGTCGGGGGGAATAGTGATCTCCATCTCCTCTTCGTTATGGATTACCTTTTCCTTTATTGTAGGGTAGAGTATGTCCTCGGAATGTGCATATACATTTATCTCACACCCAAGGGCCTCGGCTTCGATACAGAGATCAAAAGGTACAACACCACATTCGAACCCGTAGAGCTTGTAGGTGGTTGCAGCCGCCTCAGCCATCATCTTGGCGTCAAGGTGGGAGGCGGCGAAGTTGTACCCGAGGGTTTTCAGCCCCTCAGCGGTTACATTTCCCATACCGCTGAAGCAAGGGACCCTGTCAACCTTCTCACCATTGAAGAGTTTAAGGATCCGTTCCCTGGAATTCATTGTTGTGACTGCCATTTGCTGTTCTCCTTTCAGATTGTTTTATATTTGGATTTATTTTTTGGACGTTCCTTTTTTCCTTGCCCCTCCTTCGAGGAGTTTGACGATAAAATCGGGAAAGAATTTTCTGATGGGGAGATTGTCGTTATCCGGAATTTTCCCTGTTTCGTCGTACATGAATGTGGACATCAGTATATGAGCGGTTGCTACGGCAGGAAAGATCCTCTGTGCAGTGACAATAGGTCCGTAGAAATTGAAGTCACTCCATATAGCGGTAGACATCCCCTGGGCAACGGCATCCATTGCCTTGAAGCCATCGAGCCCCCACATCTCTTTTGATTCCTTCCACATATGTGTGCCGTTGGAATAGGCTCCTCCACAGGGCAGTCCAAGCTTTTCCTTAATCAACCTGTTTGCCAGAATTGAGAAGGACGTGGAGGGCAGGTTCATTACGGAGGTATCAACGATGATAGTGTCAAAGGCATCCGCCCCCTGGGCCAGGATTGCCTCAAGAGACTTGAGCCGTCCCGCCGGCGTCTGATCCTGATCATCAAAGGCCTGAACAACAACATGCCTTATCCCGAGATCCCTCAGCCTCCCGACCTGGCCCTTGATGTCCTTGTCCCAAGGGGTTATGCTGTTGTAAAGGAATTTATCCTGGACCCCGAGTTTAGCGACATACTCTGTTGCCTTTGCTCTCTTCTCAGCCACCCACATATCGATACCAAAGGGCATATCCGTAGTTTCCAGGTAGAAGTCTATGTAAGCCTGAGCCTCCTCAGGTGTGTTCGCGACCATTGCAACCATTGCCGGGATTCCTGTAGATTTGCTTAGTTCTTCCTGTTTACGGATCAGCTCCACGGCCCTCTCACGGTTGAACTTTGCTGACTTCCTGTCTTGAAGTATCCTGTCCTTGTTGTGAAACATTGAAGCAATCAGAAGGGGAGGGTTTTCGCCGACTTGTCCCCCTATACTGATTCCGTTGAAATCGAATACCCTCTGTTTGGTTTCTAATCTGAACATCAACTGCTCCTTTCGGGATTGACCGTATTTAATTGTATTGACTTGCTTAAGATGATATTTTCTTGAGCCATTGCATTACCTGTTTAATTGAAATCTTCCACCGGCAAAAAACGAGGAGTACCGGAGAATATGACGGAGATACACGGCCCGCGAGATACCCCGATACTCCCAGTCAAGTGCACGTGATTTTTAATCTATGTATTCAGAACAGGTATAAGTATCATTAATTGACCTCAGTTCAAAGACTGTTAAAATACCCCGTGATCGAATTTCGGCTCCGGCAGGTACTCCCAATCCTCACCCTTCTCTATCTTCTGGGCAAGATCGACACATTTTACTGCATATTCAAAGGCATAGGGTATGCCCGGTCCGTTTGGAACAAAGCCTGCGAGAAGACATCCTATCGATGCTGCCTCAAAGACCTCCTCTACGGTTGCACCGGCCTTTACCGCCGGATAGACATGAATGATACAACGTGGTGACATATAGGCAACGCCACCCGCCATGAAGATCAGTTCCTTTACCTTCCTTGAGAGAGCCCCGTCCTTCCAGAAGGAATTGTAGAAATCTGCAAATGTCTTTCCTCCTTCAGGGTTCAACTGATTGATGACCTTAAACATCCTCGGTGTAAAAAGCATCTTCTCGTTCATGTACTCATTTGCTTCTTCAGGAGTCATTTTTTTTTCTTCCGACATGCTTTCCTCCTTTTGAGTGTTCTCTGACCCTATGGCCAGAAATCGTTTAAACCCGTCTAAAATTCCCATAACTTAACCTCCCCGGTTTGGGATTGCAACCAGCTTTTGCACTTATCACCTCCCATGCTTTTATTGTGGGTGACAGGGTGTAGATGGTCAACGGACGGTCTGCACAGCCTGCCGGCTATTGTCTGCGGCCTGTCACCTTTCAGCTAAAGTCTCCACTGCCGTGCAATATTTACAAACTGTTGAATATTCTCATAGGGAACATTTGGTGGAATATCACAACCCGGCATTAATACAAAGGCACCGTCCGTGCCGGCCCTTCCTATGATATCTTTACAGGTGGATTCAATATCCCCGACACTGCCCCGGAGCATGACGGCAACGGGATCAACATTTCCGGCAAAACACATCTTCCCGTAAAGTGCTTCCTTTGCCTTTGCTATGTCCGTCTTGTGATCAAGGCTGATACAGCTTGCACCGGTTTCAGGGAAGAGTTCGAGGCGGTCGCTCGTATTACCACAGATATGGAGGAGAGTATGGGCTTTTTTTGCCTTTGCCCAGTCGGTAAATCTTTTAAGGGCGGGAACCACAAATCTATCGAACTGCTTTTTGGAGATCAGGTCGCCGGATGCAGTCGGGTCCGCGAGACTTATCACATCGATAGTGCCATCGTCAACAAGCGGTTCAAACAGGTGAATAAGCAGATCCGTAGCAAATTCAGTGACCTTTTCCACAAGAGCCGGTTTCTTGAAGGTAGCCTTCATCATATCCTCTTCGCCTACGAACCGTGCAGCAAGGGTAAAGGGCCCCCATGCGGTCATGGTTACCACATATTTATCCCCGATCTGTTTCTTTGTTTTCCTGGTCGCCTCATAAACCACGTTTATCGTTTCATCTTTCTCAATATCTTCTATCTTCAGTCCTGCGAGGTCCTCCTCCGAACTTACAAGAGGGGCTACAAGGTCTGGTGCGCCGACTTCACGGAACTTGATCTCCCCCCCGAGTGCCGAGGCATGGAAGTTGTTGTACCCCGATCCCGCATAAACGATATCACACTGGAGTTTTTCACTCATATCAACCAACATCTGCGTCATCCTGTCAGGGTCCTTTGAGAGTTCCTCAAAGGTGGTACCCCAGCTATTGATGCTCCACATACCTCCGCCGAACAGGGTCACCGGCACCCTTTCCGGTTTACCTCCCTCAAAGGCTTTTAGAATAGTCTCTTTTGGTGTCATATAGTCCTCCTTTATTATGATTACGGTTGTTATGATCAAATACCTCGGACAGATACGTCTTCAGATCATCGAGCTGATCTGAATTCGGGAATGTAGTTGCAGTGGTCTTGTCCTGCGCTTCACCTAAAATAACCACCCTGGTATCGGGGGAGATACTACCGATAATTTCCGATGCATCCGAAGCTGTAAGGCCAACGTCCCGTGAATCGAGTATCACGGCGTCGTACTTATTATTGAAAACCTGCCTTACCGCATCTGCCGGATGATCTGTGATGTCGATGGAATAGCCGATATCCCTCAGCATCCCATAGATTGATTTGATCAGCAAGGGGTTATGGGAACTGATAAGTAAATGCGACATGTTATTAGGTAAGCAACTATGATGCCAGGATAAAAAAAGCACGGGAATCCGCCAAGATTCCTACAGGGGGCGGATTTTTTTAGCAGGGACCGGGAAAATATACCGCAACCGTTGGGGAATTTTTCCTCACCCCTTCACCCATACAATATAGGGCAACCGGGGTGAGAATCCTGTGGCGGGACCTTAGGGGATTATCAGGTTAAAGGAATGAAAATTGCTTAAGATTGAGGACCTGTATAAAATGCAACATGCTGGAAATACGGGGAAAGGAATATGAGGTGAAAACAACCATTGTATGCGGTATGCTCGGCTCCGGGAAGACAACCTTTATCCAGAACGTATTGAAGGATTCACAGGAAAAGGTGGTTGTCCTTGTTAACGACTTCGGCAAAACAGGGATTGATGGAGAAGTTCTCTCGGTTGGCGGTGTCGAGGCGGTTGAACTTCCAAGTGGGTGTGTCTGCTGTACATTGAAGTTCGACCTCATCAGAACAATCGGGGAGGTAACGGAGGAGTTCCGTCCGGACCACCTCTATATAGAACCGAGCGGAGTTGCATCGCCCTCGGGAGTGCTTGAGGCACTTGGTTCGTTAAAGGTAAATCCTGTAACCGTCGTCGGAATAGTGGACTCGAGCGAATTCGTTGAACTCTATGAATCCGGGATGTACGGTAAGTTCTTTGAAGACCAGATCATTAATTCCGATATAATCCTCATAAACAAGACCGACACCGTTGAAGAGGAAAAAGTGTTGGATACAATAGAGTTGGTCGAGGGAATGAATGAGCGGGCTATCATCATTCCCACCGTCAGGGCGGCATTGAGCGAGCCGCTTCCCGAAGTTGCAAGGGACAACAGGATAATCAGCAGCCACACCGGACATGTCATCCATTGTGAAACGGTCTCCCTGAAACTCAAGGATAATGTTTCCTTTAATACGGTCAGGGAATTATTCAGGAACATGCAAACGGGTTCATTCGGGAAGGTATTCAGGGCAAAGGCCCTGGTACAGACCGACAAAGGCCCTTTCCGGTTTGACCTGTCTTCCGGCCGGGTTGAAACAGAGCCTTTCGGCAAACCCGTCACAGACAGCCGCCTTGTCGTTATAGGGGAATCATTGAAAGCCCCCTCTATCGGCAAAGCGGTAGCTGCCCCGGCCGGTCCTTTAGACCCTTAATGCCCTGATAATCTCACTAACAACCTCCGACTTGTTCATGGTATAGAAATGGAGATATTTGACCCCGCTGTCGAGCAGTTCTTTGCATTGCCTGATCGCAAGTTCGGTCCCTATCTTCCTCATCTCTTCAGGCTTGTCAAGGACGCCCGACATCATCTCCTCGATCCGGGAAGGAATCGTAGTCCTGCAGAAGGAGGAAAACTTCTTTATCCTAACAAGGTCGGTTATCGGCATGATACCCGGAAGGATGGGGATATTGATACCCTTCTTCCGTGCCCTTTCAAGGAAGTCGAAGAAGTATCTGTTGTCAAAGAACATCTGTGTAATTGCAAAATCGGCTCCGGCATCAACCTTCATCTTCGTGTACTCTATGTCTGCCTCAAGCGAGGGGGCTTCCTGGTGACCCTCGGGATAAACAGCCACACCGATAGAAAAATAATTGTACTTTCCGACAAATTCAACAAGGTCCTTTGCGTATCTGAATTCGCCTGTTGCGGGATCATAGTCCTCCGCATCCTGAGGCGGGTCTCCTCTGAGTGCAAGGATATTGTCGATGCCGTTGTCCCTGTAGTCCCTGAGAAGGGAATCCATCATCTCCCCCGTAGCCCCGATACATGTGAGGTGGGACATCACCGTAAGGTCCGTCTCCTCTTTCAGCTTGATGAGCAGCTTGCGCGTTCTGTCCTGGGTGCTGCCTCCAGCCCCGTATGTTACGGATACATACAGCGGGTCGTATTCAGCCAGTTCAACTGCAACCTTCATTAACGCCGACATTCCTTCGCCGGTCTTAGGCGGGAAAAACTCAAAGGAAATTCCCCTGTCCCTTGTGTTGAGTATCTCGGATATCTGCATCATTCCTCCCTGGTTATGTTTATGTTACCGGTTAAAGAAAGCGGTCTTTTAAGGCTGTCCACTACCGGACAGTGGGCAACCACCTTTTCAGCAAGGGCCTTAACCTTTTCCTCCTCATCGGGGGAGTTGATATTGAGAGAATAGCTTATGTCACTGAATCCGGCCGGAACCGAGTCATCAACCATGAAGAGGCCTCTCAGGTCCAGTCTTCCCTCGACCTCGACAGAGAGGGAATTAACGGTTATTCCCTCATGAAGGGCGAATTCATAAAAGGCGGCTTCAATACAGGAAGCCAGGGCGGCCAGAAGGAGTTCTATGGGGTTCGGGGCCTCATCCGTACCTCCTGCAGCCTCTGCATAGTCTGATTTAACCGTATGTTTACGGACATCTGTTTCCGTATAGAGTCCGTAGACATGACGTGAGGAGACCCTTGGCTTATAAACGGCGGCTTCGGGTTTCCGCTTAAAAAATGCCATTCTCCTGGAGACTACCTCTTTCAGTTTTGAGTCGTCGTAAATCTTCATTGCCTGATAAACCTCCTCGAAAAATAATTTTCCTCTTTAAGTATTTTAGTTAAAGTCCGGGAATTTTTACCCTGTCGCTGGATTTGGAAATAACAAAAAATTATTTAAAATTATAAAAAGCAAGAATGCTGCCAGTTAGATTTGACATTATCGACTGATTAGAAAAATAATAGACAATGCCCGATGATATCCTCAACCTCTACGAAAAACAGAACAAAAAACTGTCCATCCTCTACGAGATCGCCCTGACAGTCAGCAAGTCCCTTAATCTCAAGGGGATTCTTGATGATGTCCTTCAGAAGGTTATCGAGTTTATGGGTGTTGATGCAGGGGTGATTTATGTTATAGACGATGATACGCTGGAGATGATACCCGTGACCTACTGGAACCTCTCCAACGAGGTTATAAAAGATCTTACCGAGGAGAAGGTGAGGGTGGGAGAGTGTATGTGTGGAAATATTGCCCAGTACAACTGTGAGGTTATTATTCAGGAGAGGGCTTCAGAGGATGAACGTTTTACAAGGATATCTCTTAAGAGAGAGGGGATGGAGTTTTATGCAGGAATTCCCCTCTCTGCACAGGGCAAGGTAGTGGGTGTCCTTTGCGCCATAACTCATACACCGTACAGATGTGACCAGGAGATTCTGGATATTCTCCGCGCCGCCGCAGTTCCCATAGGACTTTCAATTGAGAATGCACGCATACATGAAGATGTAAAGAAAGAGATGGACAGCAGGCGGAAATATCATAACTTTGAGGGGATTATAACAAACAGTGAAAAGATGAATGAGGTATTGAGGTTTGTCAGAAAGGTCCTTAATGTTCCATCCGGCATACTCATATATGGGGAGAGCGGGACGGGAAAGGAGTTGATTGCCAGGGCGATACACTTCAATAGCATAAGGGCCGATAAGCCGTTTATACCCATAAACTGTGCGGCATTGCCTGAGTCCCTGCTTGAGTCAGAACTGTTTGGGTATCTTAAAGGCGCCTTTACCGGTGCGGATTGTGACAAGAAGGGGTTGCTTGAAGTTTCCGAGGGAGGGACGGTGTTTCTCGATGAGGTCAATTCAATGAGTATCAACCTGCAACTAAAGTTGTTGAGGTTTCTTCAGGAGAGGACTTTTTTTAAGCTGGGCTCCACTACTCCGACCACCATCGATGTCAGGATTGTCGCTGCAACCAATAGGGACTTACACGAGACCATCAAGAAGGGCACATTCCGTGAAGACCTCTTTTACAGGCTGAACGTTATCAATATCGTTCTGCCACCCCTCAGGGAGAGAAGGGAGGATGTGCCCCTGCTGAGCAGATACTTTATACATAAGTACAACAAAAAGCTGAATAAAAAAATCAGGGGAGTTTCCGATGATGCCCTTGAAGTACTTTTGAAACATACCTGGCCCGGTAATATAAGGGAGCTTGAGAATACCATCGAGAGGGCAATTATTGTATCCGAGAGCAGCTATATCGGGGTAGAGGATTTACCATCGGGTATAATTTCAAAGGGGGAGGTGGTTATAGACTGGTCACTCGAGGGCATGGAACGGGAACACATATTGAAGGTGTTAAGCCTGACAAAGGGAGAGAGAAAGAGGGCCGCCGGTATCCTGGAAATTAACCCGACAACACTGTGGAGGAAGCTGAAGAAGTATAACCTCGCTCCTGAAACATAATTGCAATATGCAATTTACCCCCTGCCATGACTGCATATTGCAATGTAACCGCTGTTCAATTTAATTGCTGCAAAGGATTAACCATAGTAAGGCCAATCATTTTAAAAACCCAAATCCGGCGATAAGCAGTGCCGGATAGAGGGACTTTCGATATTCTCGCCGCATTCCGACGGCAAACCGGCATATGTAACTAAACATAGTTTTATGCTTATGGTACATAAATTGCTTGATAGTAATTGAATAAAAATAAAAGGAGGTAAGAGGCAATGCCGGTAATCAACGGGTTGGAGACAGAGAAACTGATGCAGGTTGTTGAGCATGTAAAAGGTAACTGGGAAGAGGGAAGGACCCTCTGGAAGGCAAGTGCAGAATGGAAGGGCGGCTTCAAGGTAGAGACGTCTTCAAGGGACTTTACTTATCAGTTTGACGAGCCGGAAATGCTGTGCGGCACGGACACCGCTGCCAATCCTGTGGAGGTTGTACTTCAGGCCTATGGAGCCTGTCTTGCCATCGGCTATGCCATGAACGCCGCGGTAAGGGGTATAAAGCTTGACGGGATACATATTGAACTTGAAGGCGATATCGACCTTCCAGGGTTTCTCGGTTTAGAAGCCCCCGAGGATCTCAACATGGACAAACTTCCCGGTTATAAGTCGGTTACGGCCCGTGTAAAGCTCAAGAGTGACGCAACTCCGGAAGCCCTGAAGGAGCTGCATGAGCATGTCGTAAAGACCTCGCCTGTGGGGACGACTTTGGCACGGCCTGTACCGATCAACACGTCATTAGAGGTTGTCTGATGCTCGCTGCCGAAGGGATCTCTTTAGAAAAGGCTCAGGGCGACGATGAAATTTTCGTTGTGCTACTCGTATCGGGTTTTGACAATATTCCAAGGTCGAGATCTGCCCTGATGTTTGCCACACTGGCTGCAACAGCCGACTACCGGACGGTACTTTACTGTATTCAGAACGGGGTTGATATTATGGTCAGTGATGCAACCGAAGGTAACGAAGTGCCGAAGCCTGGTGTTCCAACGCTGAAACAGCGGTTGAGCGAGGCTGTAGAGGAAGGCATTGAGATACTCTGTTGTTCACAGACTCTTGCCAACAAAAACCTTGATGAAGATGACCTGTTGGAAGGTGTTAAAGCAGCAGGTGCCATGACTCTTGTAGATCTGACCACAAGAGCAAAAGGGGTTCTCTGTTTCTGACACGTCTTTCCTGAGGGCCGGACGTCTTAGCCGGCGTCCGGCTCTATTTCTTTTTTAGGATTTTCCTCGCGATTCTCCCGACAAGGGGTTCCGCTACACCAAGGGCCCCGTGGGGACATACCTCTACACAGCAGTAACACCTGATACATCGAGCATAGTCAAAGTGCAGGGTCCGTTCATTAAGACCAATCGCACCCGCCGGGCAGTATTCCCGGCATTCACCACAAAGGCGGCACGTATTTCCCTTTAGTGCGGGTTTCTCTATGAGGTGTCGTCTCATAAAACCATGGAGCATCCTGGGTCCGAAGATAACGGGTCCCACCGTGGGAAGTTCGAAGTTTTTTACTTCTGGAATCTTGCCGTCAACGGGGGGATCGTTTATAGGCAATCCACGATCAACGGCCACCTTGTTTGTTAAGAGACTCAACGGGTCAAGTCCTATCATTCTGCATACGGCAATATCCAGTGAGACGGGATCACTGCTTCCCATGATAACATCCAGGCTCCTCGGTCTGCCCCGCTTTCCCGGGCCTTCCCCCTCCATTGCAAGAATGCCGTCAATGATGGTAACAGCGGGGTTTATCTTCTTTGCGAGTAATATCAGGAGTTCTGCAAAACGGTAGCGGTCTATACCGGTGCGAAGATGCCATTCCGGCTTTCTCATACCGACAATACATCCAAAGAGGTTTTTTACCCCGAGGGTCAGAAGCATCTGTGAATGGGTCTTGAGCTTGGGCAGGTTAACCACATGGTCGGCCTCGATAACGTCCCTTGCTACTTCAATCTTACCAAAAGGTGTCCCAACATCAACCGGGCAGGACTCTTTAAACTCCTTGAATAAAACATCCAAGCCGGAAAGGGATTCCGAAAATCCTCCCTCTTTAAGCATCTTTCCGAAAGAGCCTATTGCGGGGCTGTCAGATACCTGCACCCTTGCACCGCTCTCCAGCAGGTATTCACAGACGGCCCTCAGGACCAGGGGGTGCGTCAGGATAGCCTTTGAAGGGGGAGCGGGTGACAGAAAATTCGGTTTGACTACTACATAATCCCCTCTCTTTATCCTGCCGCTGAACAGTGTATCGGTTATCTCATGGATTGCTGATTTAAGGGCCTTGTTGTATCCCCTGTTTCTCTTTACTATAACAAGCTGCATTTCATGTATTAATAATGTGGCGGTTCAGGGTGTATTTCATTTATCAGTGAGAGATCAAAGACCTCTTCTTTGGAGACCTCCCTGTCTATGTACCCGAGGTCCTTCTGTCTTGCGGCAAGGTCCATCGTGCATCTGATAAAACCATCACTCAAAGCTGCACAGTAGCGCGGTGATATATTCAGGGTGTTAAGTACAAAGTCTCTGTCAACAACCCCCATGAAGGATGCTATCTCTACGGACAGGGCCTCCCTGTCTTCCCTGAGGAGAAGTGTTGCCCCCTCATGACGTAAGAGAAATTCCCTGAGGATCTCTTTCCCATCTCCTTCCATCAGTTCTTCCCTTACGAGGATGCCGTAGCTTGGATTACAGGGCCAGAGCCTGGAGGAGGGGTAGATGATTTTGCCGTCTCCGTACTCTACAACGGCCTGTGCAAGGGCGGGGGTTCCAATGACAGCATCGACCTTGTTTTTTACGAATGCCTCAAGGACTTCGTCCGCCCACCTGAAATTCATAACCGTAAGTGACGGGTTATATCTATCGCGGATGTCCATAAGGATAAGATCGTGGATTGAGCCTTTGCCGGGAACGCCGATGGAGGAAAACCCGGAGAGTATCGTGCCGAGGTTGTCCGTGTCATGATAGCTGTCTTTGTGTGAGGCGATCACTGTGCCCTCTATATGGCCCCCGGCAATACATCTGATCCTTACACCGCTTAGAATACCGATAACGGCAGGAGGAAGTCCTATATAGGCAAGATCGATTTCATTTTCCCTGAAGGCGTTCACTATTGCAGGTCCGGTTCCGAACAGGCTCCATTTGATCCGGGCAGGAAAACCTGAGAGAATCTCCCTGTGTGCCATCATGACGATTGATGTGTGATAGAGTGTGGAGAGATGACCTATTCTCAATTGCATGCGATATTTTAACATTGAAGCAGGATTTAAGCAAAAGAACTTCCTGCCCTTAAGGGTATAGTGTCGCATCAACGCTCAATCATTACAGGGTTGACACGACAGTAGTATCTTACAGCTTTGTTAACATCCTGACTGAAAAAGGAAGTTCTTAGACAGGATTAACAGGATAAAGGCATTAGAATCTTGTAATGATTTTAGAAACATCCTGTACATCCTGTCTAAACAAAGCCTTATGTAGTGTCGCGTCAACGCTCAATAGTCATTCCGGCTTGTCCGGAATCTAAGAGAGGAGTATGATTCCCGACGTAGCGGGAATGACAATTCAAGCACACCGGCATTACAGGGTTGACACGACAGTAGCGTATGAGACAAAAGACAGATGGGGTGGTTAAGATGCTGTTATCACCCTCCCCTTAATCCCGTATCAAGTCCGGGACAGGTCCCTCCCGTCAAGAGAGGGGTGACTTTAAGATACCCAGTCCCGAAATATCGGGGCGGGGAGGTTGATTCCCGACTCCGCTATTTATGATAAAATAAAATATGCTGAGATATGCTGAATTAAGGGACAGCCTCACACTGCTGTGGTCTATTCTTGATGCCCTCCATCTGCCCTCCTTTGCAGTTAATGAGGATCTGAGAGTTGTTGATTTTAACTCAGCCGTTAACAAACGTCTTCTGTACAGCAGGAAAGATGTCCTCGGGATGTCCGTCTCTGATATTATAACCACCACCCCTGCCTTTAAGCCGACGATCCTTTCGGGCACTGTAACGGTACTGGAGGGAACTTATACAAAAAAGGACGGAAAAACCGCGCCTGCCAAGATAACGGTTATCAGACAGGTGGGGGGATACGTGGTGGTAGTCGAAGATATCGAGAATATTGTCAAGATTGCCAAGCGGGCTACATTGAGAAGGAGGGAGATAAACACATATAATGCTCTTTCGGAGATACTCAGCAAGACGGATGATATGCATGAAATGGCAGGTGGTATTGTCGATATTATTGTTGATATCCTCAATATCGATGCCGCCTGGATCTATTTTGTCGACGAAGACGCTGAAAGTCTGAGTTTGTGCTGTTTCAGGGGAGTCGGAGAGGATTCCTTCAGTGATGCGAAGGCATTAAAGGCATATGAGTATTTTGTCGGCAGGGTCTTGTCCTCCGGCAGGTCATTACTTGTCAGGAATGTCTCAGAGGACCCCAGGATTCCCCACCTCAATCTCACAGATATGGGGTTGCAGAGTATTGTGGGTATACCGCTGATGGTCAGATCCATTAAGGGTGATGATAGAAAGCCCGTAGGCGTGCTTGGAGTTGCAAGCAAGGATGAGGACAGGTTTACATCCCTTGATATACAGTTTTTAAGCACAATCGGTAATCATTTGGGTGTTGCCGTCGAAAACGCAAGACTGATAGAAGACCTTACGGCAAAGATGAAACAGATTGGCCTGATTAACGAGATAATCAGTATCGTTAATTCCAGCCTAACAATTGGTCATATATTCAGGATTGTTGCTTCGGAAATTAAGAAGATGGTGGATTTTGACAGGGCGAGCATCAATATACTCGATGAAAACAGAAATTTCCTGAGGATCTTTGCCGTCGATACCAAGCTTCCGACAGAGCTTGTGAAGGGGAGGGTTGCACCGGTTTATGGAACAAGCTCAGGGTGGGTTGCAATAAACCAGAAACCCTGGATTAACAGGGATCTCAAAGAGGAAATCCACTTCAGGTACGACAGCATTTTGCAGAAGGAAGGGATAAGATCCACTGTGAGCATACCACTGTACAAGGACAGGCCTCTCGGGACTCTGAACTTCGATAGCACATTACCCGGGAAATATTCAGAACAGGATCTTGAAATCCTCCTCCCGATTGCAAAGCATCTGTCAATAGCCATAGAGAACGCGATGCTCTTTGAAGAGGTATCAAGAGAGAAGCGTCAATGGGAGAAGACCTTTGATGCAATAACGGATATGGTCTGGATTGAGGATAAGAAAGGAAAAGTGCTCAGGGTGAATAAGACGGTTATCGAGAGGTCCGGCAGGCCCGAGCTTGCACTTATCAACAGGAGTTCCGGAGAAGTAATGAAGCTGTTGCAGATCAGGACCCCTGCCTATCCCTCGTATGATTTGCTTAAGGGTAAAGTGAAGTTATATCATGAACTCACCAGGCTCGATGGTTCAACATATCACTTCTGGACCTATCCATTGGTTGACAGTGAAGGGAAGATATACGGCGTTGTAAATTATCTGAGGGATGTTACTGAACAGAAGAGACTTGAGCATCAGTTAGTACGGGCAGACAAGCTTGCTTCACTTGGAACGCTCGTTGCAGGAATTGCCCATGAGATAAATAATCCCCTCGGCATAATAGCAGGATATTCCGAGGCCCTTCTGGACAGGGCAAGGAGTACGGAGCTATTACTGAACAGCCATTTTGAGGATTTTCCCGAGTATCTTGAAACGATAAACAAGGAGATATTCAGGTGTAAGGATATATTGAAAAGCCTTCTTGACTTTGCACGGTCTTCAACGGGTACTTTCAGGGAGATAGACATCAATGAACTCATAAAAGAGGTAATCCTTCTCGTCAATTACAAGGCCAAGAGATCGAATTACATAATAGAGCTGAATCTCCTCAGGGACATACCAAAAGTCTATGCGGATCCGGGGGCGTTAAGACAGTTGTTTATGAATATTATCATGAACTCATTCTATTTTATGGACAGGAACGGAAGCATCATGATTGAGACAGGTTCCAACAGAACCGGCAGCGACGGTAGAGAGGTCCATATTAAAATCACCGACAACGGGCGTGGAATAGGGCGTGAGTTTATCGGCAGGGTCTTTGATCCCTTTTTTACAACCAAGCCGATCGGAGAAGGCACCGGTCTCGGTCTCCCCATATGCCACCGTATTGTGACTGAACATAACGGGACTATCGATGTGGAGAGCAGGGAAGGGGAGGGCACCACATTTCATATAAGATTACCAGCAAAGAAGGACGAATAATGGCGATAAGGGTATTGATAGTAGATGATGAGGAACCTGTCAGGCGGCTCCTCAGCAAGGAATTAAAAAGGAAGGGGTATGAAACGGATACTGCGGAAGACGGCAGTGCAGCCCTTCACAAAATAAGAAAAACCAATTACGACATAGTACTCCTGGACATCGTGATGCCGGGACTGGACGGCTTGGCTTTAATGAAAAAAGTGAAGGCTGATCCGGCTTCACCGGCAATAATTGTCTTAACCGGGAGGGCAACGGTGGACACTGCCGTTGAGGCAATGAAGAACGGGGCTTACGATTATTTAACCAAGCCGTATAAACTGGAAGAGCTGGTTATAATTATAAACAGGGCCTATGAGCAGAGGCGCCTGAGCATTGAGAATACGCTTCTTCAGCAGGAACTTTCCAGAAAGGAGAGGCCCGACAAGTTTATCGGTAAGAGTCAACATTACAGCCAGTTGTTGATGATGATTAACAAGATTGCACCTACTGATTCGACAGTACTGATACTCGGTGAAAGCGGAACGGGCAAGGAACTTGTCGCCAACCACATATGGAAGAAGAGTAAGAGGAACAAGAACCCCTTCATTGCCTTAAACTGCTCTACATTTTCTGAGACTTTGATGGAAAGTGAACTTTTCGGGCATGAAAAAGGTGCCTTTACAAACGCCTATAAGGTTAAACACGGTCTTGTTGAAGCAGCCTCTGAAGGAACTCTTTTTCTTGATGAGATAGGTGAAATGCCCATCGGGTTACAGGCAAAACTCCTTAGATTTCTGGACGATGGAGAATTCAGGAGGGTTGGCGGGAACAAGATGATGAATGCGGATGTGAGAGTGATTGCAGCCACAAACAAGAACCTTCAGGAGGCGATTGAGAAAAATCAATTCAGGGAGGACCTCTATTACAGATTAAATGTTATAAACCTCGAGATCCCCCCGCTCAGGGAACGGAGGGAAGATATAGTGCCCCTTTCCGAATACTTTCTGAATAAATATACCAGGAAGTTTATGAAGTCCGTAAAGGGGTTCGACAAAAATGCCGTCGTGAAGTTTCTTGAATATGAATGGCCCGGAAATGTGAGGGAACTTGAGAATATAATTGAACGTGCAGTCATACTGAGTGAGTCTGAACGGATAGGAGCCGATGATATTTCGATCCCGGATGTTCAGCATGGGTCAGTTGATGAAAAGGCCGGCCTGTCACTTCAGGAGATGGAAAAAGAACATATTCTGAAGGTGCTCAGGGAGGCAGGAGGTAACCAGACCCAGGCGAGCAGGGTACTCGGGATCGACCGTAAGACTCTCTATCTCAAGATTAAGAAATATAACATCCAGGTTTAACTACGGCACTCCTGCAATCTTTTCTTAAGAAAATCAATCCACTCCCCCATCCCTTCCCCGGTCTTTGCAGACAGCATCAGCACCTTCAGCTCCGGATTGATCCTCCGTGCATCATTTATGGCCCCTTGAACATTAAAGTCAGTATAAGGCATCTGGTCGGTTTTTGTAATGACCATCAGTTCGGCAGTCCTGAAGACCAGGGGATACTTTGCCGGCTTGTCGTCTCCCTCGTTAACCGAAAGGAGGACAACGTTTGTATGTGTTCCTATCTCATACGCAGCAGGACAGACGAGGTTACCCACATTTTCGACGAAGAGCATATCTATTTCCTTGAGGGGTAAGTGGTGCATTGCGTTGTGGATCATTTTTGCATCGAGGTGGCAGGTCTGTCCGGTGGTTATCTGGTGGACCGGGATGCCCCTGTTGCGTATTCTTTCAGCATCCCTGTCTGTTTCGAGATCCCCTTCAATTACGCCTATGGAGAGTTTTCCATTTAGGAGTTCAATCGTCTTCTCAAGAAGTGAGGTCTTTCCCGATCCCGGCGAACTCATCAGGTTAAGTCCGAGGATTTTGTATCTGTTGAGCGTCTCCCTGTTATGCCCTGCTTCTTTTTCATTACGTTCGAGGACCTTTTTCTGAACCTCGAGAACCTTTGTGCTTGTATTTGCCGAGCAGCCGCAGTCCTGACACATAAGTTATACCTCCTTTAAAGACTGTTTTAATGCATTAATCAAGTTTTCCTTACATTGGCAAGCTCCGGCCTTTGGTCGGAGAGCTTGCCAGATATTATAATCCGGATTCAGGGATTCATTCCACCATAGAGTGCCTGTCCAAGTGAGATCCCCCCGTCGTTGGCCGGTATGTTTTTATGGGTAAAGACCTTAAAGCCCTCTGCCCTGAGTTTTCCGGATATCAAGGAAGTCAGTGGCGAGTTCTGAAACACCCCTCCGGAAAGGCAGACCTTTTCCCTCCCCTCTAACAGGGCTACATTTAGGGCTATCAGGGCGAGGGTATTAAGAAAGCGTGAAGGGGCCTTGTTGGTTTCACTATCCTCAAGCAGGTCCCTGAAGAGAGGCTCCCAGTCGATGATCCCGTTGTTGAGTTCATATCCGTAGCTGTCTCTGACGGCCGGGTCATAGAGGTCTTCAACCAACATGGCAGCCTGTGCCTCGTAAGAGCATATCTGTAGTATTCCAAGAATGGAGGAGAGGGCATCAAAAAGCCTGCCGGCAGATGAGCAGACAGGTGTGTTTATACTACGGTTGTATGCAAGCCACAGAAGTGAGAGTTCCTTCCTGTCAAAAGCCCTCAAGGTCGGGATGTCCATTTCAAGTGCCCCTTCATTGAAGATATCAAAAAGCACGGAGAGTGCAATCCTCCGGGGTTCCCTGACGGCCTTTTCTCCTCCAAGAAGCCTGATCTGCCTGAAGTGGTATCTCCTCTGAAAGCCCCCCGTGTTACATGCAAGAAACTCCCCGCCCCACAGGGTGCCGTCCTCTCCATAGCCGGTTCCGTCCCAGGAAATGCCCGTGACTTCATCATAGATACCGTTTTCAGCCATACATGAGAGGATATGGGCGTAGTGGTGCTGGACGCCGATGATTTCGGCTCTGTCCTGCTGTATTGCCCACCTTGTCGTGCTGTAACGGGGATGCAGGTCATGGACAATTACATCAGGGGTGAATTCGTATATTGAGGAGAGACCGTCGATTACCTCTTCAAAGTATTCGATGCTCTCCGGGGTCTGCATATCACCGATATGCTGACTGAGGATTATCCTGTTGTCAAACCCGATTGCCACCGTGTTTTTTTCGTGGGCGCCTACAGCGAGTACCTTTTTATCCAACCTGAAGGGCAGGACGACCGGAAGGGGGACATGCCCTCTTGAGCGTCTGATGACCTGGGGAAACTCCCCTACGACCTTCACAACTGAATCATCGCAGCGTCTGTGGATGGGCCTGTTATGGATCATGATAAAGGCCGCAAGTTGTGAGAGTCTGTCCAGTGCTTCGGCATTGTCCCTGACGATCGGTTCATCCGAGATGTTCCCGGAAGTGGCAACGACCGGGTTTTCAAGTCCCGCCAGGATAATAAGATGCAGTGGAGAGTATGGCAGGAAGGCACCGATTTTCTCAAGCCGGGGCGAGACCTCCGGAAGTGTCCCTTGCTTTTTCCTTACAATCACGATCGGCCTTGCAGGGGAAAGCAGTAACGACTCTTCCATGACATCCGGCATGGCATAGCGCTTGAGCTGCTCCATATCCCGGAACATGACTGCAAAGGGTTTTTCTGTTCGCCTCTTTCTTTCCCTCAGCAGCCGGACCGATTCATTGCTGGTTGCATCACATATAAGGTGAAACCCGCCAATGCCCTTTACGGCAACTATCGCTCCGGAGGTGATCTTTTCCATGAGGGAAGTTATTGCATCCATTTCACCGGTAACGGGGGCGCCGTCGTTGCCGACCAGCCGGACATTGGGGCCACATTCAGGGCAGGCATTTGGCTGGGCATGGAACCTCCTGTTGTTCGGGTCTTTGTATTCATTCTCACAAGCCGGGCACATGTGAAAGTCTTTCATGGTGGTATTCGGCCTGTCATAGGGGAGGCCTTTGATGATTGTGAACCTGGGACCGCAGTTTGTACAGTTAATGAAGGGATAGAGATAACGCCTGTCATCAGGGTCCAGAAGTTCCCCCGTACAGTCCCCGCATGTTGAGATATCGGGTAAGATAAGGGCCTGCGGCGGACCCGTGCTGATGCTTTCCTCAATCCTGAAGTCATCATAGCCGGCTGGTTCGACATATGCGGTCTCTTCGTAGTAGATCTTTGCAAGGAGCGGCTTCTCCGTATGGAGTTTAAGGAGAAAATCATCCAGTTTATCCTTTGCCCCCTCCACCTCTATAACAACTCCGCCCGTATCATTGGTAACGTATCCTTTCAGTCCCAATGTCCGGGCAATCCTGTATACAAAGGGCCTGAAGCCGACGCCCTGGACAGTACCGTTCAGAAGGATCCTAAGCCTAGTCATCAGGACATTCCATCTCGAGTCTTTCGAGGATCAATTCTCCGCCGTTGCGGACCTCCACATTGAGGGAACCGCAGTTGGTGCATTTAAATACAATCCTGTCAACCTCAAAGCAGGTATCGCAGCTTTTACATTTCAGGCTTAAGGGATCAGGGATGAGTTGCAGTTCAGCACGTTCTGCAATGGTCCCTTCCTTGAAGGTATCAAAAGCGGTTTTCAACAGGCAGGGCTCTATGCCCGAGATAAGACCATACTTAAGTACGACCTTAGTGACCTCTCCGGCATTATTATCAGAGGCATATGCTTCTATCGTATCAAAGAGGCTTTGAACTACCGAGAACTCATGCATAACGGTTCCGGGCTCAGCAAATCCTTGGAAGAAGCTCCCCTGATGGGGGCTCCATTATCCGTCTTGTATTGTAAGGGCTCCGGAGTATTACACGTTTTTTCCCCCTGTCGGTGACGGACCCGATCAGCCGTGCTCCCTTTCCAAGGGGGTGGTTCCTGAGTGAATCAAGGACTGTACCTTCGTCTCCATTTTTTACTGCAATGACCGCGCGTCCCTCGGAAGCGAGATGTGTTGTCTCCATGCCGAGGAGTTCGCATATGCCCCGGACAGAACCCTCTACAGGTATTTCATGCTCAAGGATCTCGATCTCCGTGCCTGATGCAGTTGCCCATTCGTTCAGTACCGCGGCAAGACCTCCGCGGGTGGGGTCGCGCATCGCATGTATTTCGGCACCTGAATCAAGCACCTCCTTTAAAATCTCCCAGAGAGAGGCACAATCGCTTGAAATGTCAAGTTCAAAACCCATCCCTTCACGTTCAGCAAGGATACACGCCCCATGATCACCCACCGTGCCTGTAACGATTATTCCGTCTTCAATATTCAGATTGGATGCGGAAAGTCCCCGGTACAGGAGTTCCCCTATACCGGAGGTGTTTATTATCACACCGTTGAGCTGTCCGCGGGGCATGATTTTGGTATCCCCCGTGACAACCATAACGCCTGTTTTTTCAGTTTCTTCACGCATGTCCTGAAGGATTCTTTCAAGGTCTTCGATGAGAAACCCCTCCTCGATAATGAAGCCTGCAGAGAGGAACAGGGGGCGTGCGCCCATTACCGAGAGATCGTTTACGGTTCCTGCAACCGCGAGCTTGCCTATATTGCCGCCGTTGAAAAACAGGGGTGATACCGTGAATGAGTCGGTGGTAAAGGCAATACCTCCATCGGGGATATCAAGGATAGCAGAGTCTTCAAACCTGTCAAGGAAGGCATTGGAAAGATATCTTCTGAATATACCCTCTATCAGTTCCCTTGTTTCTTCGCCGCCTCCACCGTGGGCAAGGAGTATCTGTTTCATGGTGTATTATATCATATCATTCCTGCCTTAGACTTTTATCGGGATACCCTTGCAAAACCCGGTCTCTGTAGCTGAGCGGTTTTAGAGGAGTCCCAATGCCTCTTTTATTTCATCCTCTGCATAACCCACTATAACCTTCTTTCCTCCGTCAACAACCAGGGTAGGGAAGGTTTCATGGGGATTGTATTTTCTGACCTGCTCAAGGAGTTTATTCCTTGAGCAGGTCTCAATCGTATCGAGTTCCACGAGGATATAATCGACATTGAATCTGTTCAGTAGTTCCTTTGTTTTCCTGCAGGCAGGGCAGGTGCTCAGTGCAAAAAGTACAATCTTTCCAGCTGAAGACATTTTATGGCCCTCCAAAGAATATCGAATTTACAATGCACCTTGCCGAAGGCCCCGACCTTTGTGCGGGAATGAAGGCAAGAAATGTAATTAGAGTTCGTGTATAAATTACGGTTATTTGTCATTCCCTCAATCCCGAACGCATTCGGGAGTCGTGAATCCTTCTTAAAGAACGATTCAGGACAAGCCGGAATGACGGAAAAACGACAACTGTTCGACTTTATACACGGAATGTAATTAGTGTCTGTGTATAAAGTCAATTCTTCTATCTGTCATTCCGGCAGTCCTTAAGCCGGAATCCAGTCTTTTCACTGCTTTACGGATGCCCTGAACGCTTTCGGGGCATGACGACAAAAAGACATTTATACACAGACTCGAATTAATCAGGTTTTCCTTACATCGGCAAGCCTCGACCTTTGGCCTGAGAGCTTGACAAGCCCTTTGCCGGCGGCATAAGCCTCTTTCAGGGCCGTTGGATGTTTCTTGACAGCGCCCTTTGCGTCCACTCCTTTATAGTAGAGTTTATCGTGTTCCTGAACGTTTATCGACCTGAAAAAGGCGGTTGCAGTGGCGTTGCCACACTCGAAGCCCTCCTCTCTCTTCATTCCACCGACCATCAAAAGCAGTCCTTTTCTATCGTTGGGTCCTTCAGGTACGGGTTTTTTCAGGAGGTATTTTTCGCACCAGAATGCCTGGCAGCGATCGATCAATGCCTTTATCTGAGCTGACAGTCCAAAAAAGAATATGGGTGAGGCGAGTATAAACCTCTCCCCTTCACGAATTGCCTGATAGACATCGTTCATGTCGTCTTCAAGAACACATTCACCTGTTTCATCACAGCCCCCGCAGTTAATGCAGGGTGAAAGATTCATCTGCGAGGGGATGAAGAGGGTCACATCATGTCCTTCTTCCTCGACCGCCCTGATGGCTTCATTCAGAAGCAATTCAGTATTACCTTCAACCCTCGGACTCCCAAGGAATGCAACTACCTTCATCGACTACTCCTTTTTTCTTATTATTGGTTAGGCAATTAAATACCATAGGTCTTATACAGTGTCTGTGTAAAAAGTCGGGCTGTTGTCCTTTTTCCGTCATTCCGGAGAAGGCGGAATGACATTGTGCATTGTGGTAAATGTTAAGCTGAATTTTAAGCCCCTCTTCAACTAAAACACGAAAGAGCCGAAATTATTATCTGAAAGAGGGGGCAATTTATGGCTTGCCCCCGTCTTCAGATCAGTCGACTCTATTGAACATCTCTTTTTTGGCCCCACAGATCGGACATGTATCAGGAGCCGCACCCTCGACGGTGTTGCCGCAAACCTGGCAGACATAATAATCCACCTCTGCGTTGTTACCGAGATTTTCAAGGGTCTTTTTGTAAAGGTCTGCATGAATCTTTTCGACCTCGTTGGCAAGATTAAAGCTCCTCAGGGCACCATCATTGCCCTCTGTCTTTGCATCGTCGATCATCTGCGGGTACATGTTCTGAAACTCGTAGGACTCTCCGCCGATGGCCTCCATGAGGTTTTCCTTTGTGGTTTTGATGCCCCCGAGTTCCCTCAGATGGTTGTGGGCATGGACGGTTTCAGCCTCAGCTGCGGCGTGGAAAAGTCTTGCTGCCTGACCGTACCCTTCCTCCTCCGCCTTTTTTGCAAAGGCGAGATACTTCCTGTTTGCCTGTGATTCACCTGCGAACGCATCCCGCAGGTTTTTCTCCGTCTTAGACATGGTTGAATCTCCTTATCCTAAATGTTTAATTTTAGCTGTTGACGGGCTGTTGCCCAAACCATTAGTTCTTATACCTGCACTATGCACGGCGTCACAACTTAATTACGCGTGCAGCACGCACCCATCTGCCTGTTATTAACAATTATTCATCCTCTCCGATCAACTCCATTGGCTGACCGCAGCATACGAGCTGGCCACCGCCCGCCTTGGTCACGACCACCTCATTACCGCAGACGTTACATTTGTATTTCTCTCCGGCCTTTTTTACCGACATTTAGTTCACCTCCTTTCAGACATCCAAGATTTATCAACCCATATCTACACAGGTTTGCTTAAGTCACTGCTGCTTATCGCTGGATCTTAATCCTGCTTTTTCTTTGGCGATCCCACGGTTGCCATATAAATTATCGTCTCTTCAATCCCGTCAACACCGATAATGCTGTTTACCCAGTCATCGAAAAAAGCACCTATCGCACAGGTGCCGAGCCCGAGAGCCTCACAGGCAAGGTAGAGATTTTCGGCTATATGGCCGGCCTCCAGATAAATATATCTGTAAGCCCTCTGACGGTACTTCCATTTCGAGCGTCCAACTACCGCTGTCCACAAAAATGTAACCTGGGCCTTGGTTACCATTGCCTGACTCAGGGCTGCCAGTGCCAGATCTTTTGAGTAGTCACCTCTACTTAAGAGTTCAAGTTGAAAGGCCCTTGCATCGAAGTGGTAGAGCCCATGTTCGATACCATCCACTTCTCTTATCATCAGGTACGTCTCAACAGGGAAAAGTGCCCCTGCGGAGGGGGCTGTTCTGAAAAAGGTATCACCGTACCGGTCTGTGATTCCCTGGGTTGCCCATAACACAACGGAGAGCAGGTTAATGGATAATGGCTCGTTTTCGTTAAAAATCCTCCTTGACCTCCTCTTTAAAAGGAGTTCCCAGAGAGGTTTTTTGAGTTTCTCTATATCAGGGTCAGGGAGTTGAGTGATGCCAAGTGGGGCCTCAAATGCCCTGACCCTTTCAGGTTGTCTGAGCCCCTTAAGAGAACGCTCCTTTAGTTCATCAGGGTCGTACTTTGTCTCCTGCTGAAATCTCTTTCCAATCTCTTCGTTCATAATAAAGCCCGTGGAACAGACCGCTGAGTCCGGCCGTAAATATAAGTCTTTATTAATATGGGATCTATATCCGCCTGAAACCCGAAGCCCGCTCAGATCATTGCAATGCCTCATAGACCCTGCCAACAAGGTCTGGCGAGGGCTTGAGTGTCTTATCCCCCTCTTCTTTCCATTTGGCAGGACAGCCCTCGTTTTCATGTTTTGAGAGGTGAAGGTTTGCCTTGAACTTTCTCATCAGCTCGTCAATGTTTCTGCCCATATTGTAGAAGTTAACCTCTGAATTGAGAATGGTGCCCTGCGGGTTGATAATAAACGTACCTCTAAGGTCAAGCCCAGTGTTTTCATCGTATACACCGAAGAGCATCGAGACGTCACCGGTTGGGTCAGCGCCCATGGGGTATCTGACTTTTTCAAGCATTTTTTCATCTCTATGCCATGCAAGATGGACAAACTGTGTGTCAGTGCTTACCGTAATAACCTCGGCACCCATTTTCTTGAAACGGCTGTACTGCTCTGCCAGAGCAGCGAATTCCGTAGCTCACACAAAGGTGAAGTCTGCCGGATAGAAGAAAAGGATCGTCCATTTACCGGCCTTTTTAAGTTTTTTCAGAGAGACCTTTCCAAAGTTACCCTTGCTTGGATCATAGGTATCCAGCTCAAAATCCGGGACCTGCTGTCCAACGCCTAAACTGCAACATACTTCCTCTTTAAACATAAAACACCTCCTGGAAAAAATCAAATCAGGGAATCAAGGATTCCGGTATTGTTGATTACTTAGAGTCTGTGTATAAACTACGGTTATTTGTCATTCCCGCAATCCCGAACGCATTCGGGACGGGAATCCTTCTTAAAGAACGATTCCGGACAAGCCGGAATGACGGAAAAACGACAATTGTTCGACTTTATACACAGACACTATTTAACCGGTACCATGAGGACCGGCTATTCAATAACGGTTATTTCCTTTGTTGCCTCCCATTGACCATGAAGGTTACACCGTTCCATGACACGGAGAGTTGAAGTCCTGTGTTTTCCGCCTTTTACGAGTGTTACGGTTACTTCAGGCCTTGTAAATACCGGTGTGAACTCGATTCTCTCGTTGAAGTTCTGCCCGGAGTATATGTCGATCCACTGGATGTGATGGCCTTCTTCCATCATATGAGGGATTTCCCCGATCCTGATCTTTACCTGAAAGGGTTCTCCTGACTTCACGGTGTCGGGACATTCAATTAAGGGTGTATGCTTCTTTTCAGTTTCCGTCATGTTCGATGGATCAAGTGGTTTGTTAATACCACAAAACAAACTCTTTTCAGACATTTCCAGCCTCCTTGATTGATTTTTTACCACTGAGACACAGGGGACGCAGTGAGTAACAGACCCGTCCCGCCCCCACTGTTTCATTGCCTATTCCGGCTCAAAGGCCTCCTTTGGTGCGTTACATACCGGGCAGGCCCAGTCATCAGGCAACTGGTCAAACGGGGTGCCCTCCTTTGCTTCGTCGTAGACATAACCGCAGACTGTACATGTGTACTGCATTACCAACCTCCTTCTATTGAAATTTTCCATGGTACGCTTTTACCCGTTTTGCAAATTCACGGCCGAAGTTGTAGCAAGTATCTTTATCCTCCGGTGAAGGCCTGTACTGGACCTGTACTCCGGGTTCGATCGCCTCAAGTTTCATGTTCTGAAACTCCTGGTACAGCCACTTCACTGCACCACCACCCCATCCGTAACTGCCGAATGCCCCCGCAATCCTGTACGAGGGCCTGAGTCCCCTGAGGTGAGTTATAAATTCCGCCACTGAAGGGAATACCTCGTTATTGAGTGTGGGTGATCCCACAATAAGTCCCCTCGACTTCCAGAACTCCTTTATGGCGGCGCTCATGGGTGTTGCCCTCAGTTTTATTACCTTGCAGTCAACGCCTTCAGCCATAATTCCCTGCACTATGGGTTGTGACATTATCTCTGTGCTGTGCCACATGGTGTCGTATATGACCGCCACCCGGAGATTGGTCCTTCCTTCTGCCATGTTAAGGTACATCTCTATCACCCTGTCAGGCTCGTTTCTCCATATAACACCGTGATCAGGGGCGATCATGTCGATCTCCAGGCCAAGATCCTGAATCTGCTTTATCTTTGATTTGATGAGTCTGCCAAAGGGCATCAGGATGTTTGCGTAGTAGTCAACAACGGCATCTTCAAGTTCTGCATGGGAGGCACATGCGGTAAATTCGTCATCGAACCTCGCGGTAGAGGCCATGTGTTGACCAAAGGCGTCCTGTGAGACAAGGAGCTTTGCCTCCTTAACATAGGTCATCATGGAGTCAGGCCAGTGCAGCATGGGGGTTTCAATAAACTGAAGCGTGTATTTCCCGATCTTCAACTCATCACCGGTCTTGACAACATTGACATTCCACCCGGATGTGTCAAAGAACCTCTCCATGCCTTTCCTGCCCCTGTCGGTTATGTATATCCTTGCCCCCGGAGCCAGTTCCATCAAGCGGTCAAGTGCACTCATGTGGTCATTTTCTATATGGTTGATAACAATGTGACGGATCCTGTTAGGCTCAACGAGGTTCTTGATGTTGGCAATTCCTGTTTCCGCGAAATCATATTTCACGGTGTCCAGGAGTGTTACCTCATCGTCGAGGATGATATAGTTGTTGTAGGTGGTTCCGTTTGGAGTTACATATCCATGAAAGTCCCGAACCGCCCAGTCAACCGCTCCGACCCGGAAAATATCCGGCTTGATCTCTGTTGCCTTTGTCATTTCACCTCCACAGTGTACAGTGTATTGTCGAATTGCAAATCTCTAATTTTGAATCTTACGCCAGGATTAACCGTCATCCTCCTTCCACGATACTCAGTTCCTTCCACATGAACCAGTTACCTGTATCTTCAAGAAAGGCATAGGTGTTGCTGAGTAATTGATAATGCATTTCTTCTTCTCCTGATAGGATTTCGAAGAGCCTTTTCTCTTGCCCTTCCGGAGCCTCATCTGCCGCCTTCAGATAATAGTTGTAACCTTTTTTCTCCATCTCGAGGGCAACCTTTATTGCCTCTTTCTCGTCTGTGGTGGCCTCTATCCTCTGCATCATCTGATCCCTCAGTTCAGAAAATACGGTTCTGATATTTCCGGTGCTCTCGACATTCAGATCAATATCGAGGCCCTTGATAATATCGTCGAGCATTCCCAGATGCCTTGTCTCATCGCGTGTGAAACCCTCAAACATTTTCTTGCCAAAAGGGTGTGATGTCTTCCGTGATGCCCCTTTGTAGAATCTAATTGCATCGGTTTCCATCCTTCTTGCCATCTCAACTGCCTTTGAAAGTGCCATTTCATACCCCCTGAAACATCATCTTGTACCACTCATGCATCTTATCCTGAATTAGGGTCTGTTTGTAAATTACATTCACTTGTCATTCCCGTTATCCCGAATGCATTCAGGAGTCGGGAATCCTTCTCAAAGAACGATTCCCCGAACGCTTTCGGGAAATGACGGAAAAACGATAACTGTTCGACTTTACGCACAGACTCTGATTATGCTCTCAATATTCAGTTAGTTTGCCGGTTGAGCTTCCCCCGCAACTTCGATAAGGCTTCGGGTATTTACGAGGATGCCGGCTGAATGCCCTGATCATTGATCGGGGATGAAAGCCGGCTATCTGAACAAAATGCACAGTTCGCAGTCAGGATCGGATGTAAGTTGAATAGTTCATTATCCTTACATTTGCATGCTTTACAAGCATGTAACATATTCCTTACCCGGAAGCCCCGACCTTTGGCCGGAGAGCTTCACCGGTACTAATTTGTGTACTTTTCGTGGCTGTACAGCACATATCCACAGAGTCTGCATGATGTCTCATCCTCGTCGCTCCAGATCTCGATTTCCGCATTGCACCGGGGGCATGTTACCTCTGTGGGGAAGGGTACACTCTTTATCGAACATGCCGGTTTATCCTTCGATTCTCTCTCCTTCATTGGCTTTCCTCCATCCTTCATCTCTGAGACGTTCCATCCGCCTGATTCCCCAGGATTTGATCTTCTTGATATATCCCCTCGGATCAATGGTTGATAAGCTGATAATCTCTTTCCGTTCACGCATACTGTCAATGTGATCGCCGGGATATACCCCCCTCCACGTTGCGTAGCCCTCATCAAAGAGGTACCCGGGGGTAAGTTCCGCTCTCAGCAGGTGGGGCGACTTAAGGGCGGCAAACCCGGCCACCTCCATATCGAACTCGATCACCCAGCCGTTATCGGCAAGCATGGAGTCTGCATTAAAGGATAAATCACGGGAACAGTCAGGACAGTAAAGACAGATAATTACATCCGGTGGCATTATCTCATCCCTGAAGTTGAAGCTTGCAGATTTTGTTCCACACTTACAGGTCATTGAAAATTCCATGCACATTTTAACACCTCCAACACATTCTCTCAGATTTTGTGTTATTTGTCAACAGGCTGATGCCTTAACAGTAAAAGGCCTTACCGTTATTCCGAACTTGTTGCAGCATGACACAGCACACAGGTTATGATTTTTTCAACAGCATGTTGATGTCAGCCCTGCTTCTGCATTGTGCCGGCTTCACCGCAGTTCGGGCACTTCCTTGGTTTGCACCTTCCCTCTTTTGTGGTTCCGCATTTGTCGCATTTAAAAACAGCCATCGATATCACCTCCCTTTTTTTGACACTCTTCGCAGAGTCCATAGAACTCAATATGGTTATTCAGCACCCTGAATGAGCCTTTCTGTTCAACCGGGACATCGAGATGGTAATCTGTGTGGATATCCACGATCCTCTTGCATCTTAGGCATATCAGATGATGGTGATGTTCGGTATTGGGGTCGTACCTTCTTCTCCCGGGGTCGATGGTCAGCTCAAGGACCCCCCCCCGCTTCCTCAGCGCATCGAGTGTGTTATAGACCGTTGCAAATGACATTGTGGGAAAGGTCTTTCTAACCTCTTTATAAATATCCTCAGCCGAGGGATGGCTCTTGTTGCCGTCCAGAAACCTGAGGATGGCCAGCCTTTGCGGTGTGAGTTTAAGTCCTATTTCCCTGTATCTCTCCACAGACACTCCTTTAGAAGCGTTCTAATTAAATACAGTTTACAAGATTAGAATCATTATTGTCAAGCAGAACTCTCCTACCAAAGGTCGGGGCTTGCCAATGCAAGGAAAATTTGTTTAATTAGAGCCTGTGTATAAAGTCAACAATAGAGCCGTCATTCCCGTGGTCTGTTGGGCGGGAATCCAGTCTTTTCAGTAACTTCCGGATACCCGACTACAGACTTCGGGTATGACAAAAATAAAAAATGGCAGTTTATACACAGAAAATTAAGGTTAGTGTCCGTGTATAAAGTCGAACAGGTGTCGTTTTTTTGTCATTCCGGCTTGTCCGGAATCTGTCTTTAAGAAGGATTCCCGACTCGCTTCGCTTGCGGGAATGACAAATAACTGCAGTTTATACACAGACACTAATTACATTCCTTGACTTCATCCCCGAACAAAGGTTGGAGCTTTCGGCAAGGTGCATTGTAAAGGTTTTAAGTCGCTCAATGAAGTGGGGTGAATACAACATCTTAATCACCCCCGCTACGCTCTGCACTCTGCGCTAATGCCATTTAACAGTATCGGGGAAGGAGATGCCTTGCGGAGTTATGCGGGTTTGGGGCAAACGGCTGCTGTTGAAGGGAACCCTTATGAAAGAGATTTCTCGAATCTGAAGATATGAATTGATTTCCCTTGAAGTTGGGCCTTCTGGGCATATTTGGTATTCCTGACTTCCGGTAGATCAGTATCAGTGAGCCTGAAACTTCCGGATGCGAAGGTTTCTTTAATAACCTCCGCATAGTCATCGTGATCAGTTGCAACAACTACGAAGCCCCTTTTTTTCAGACAGCGGTGCATGACCCCTACGGATTCACTGCTTATAAGTCTCCTCTTGTGATGTCTTTTTTTGGGCCATGGATCCGGAAAGAGAATGTAAATACCGTCAAGGGATTCATCTCTGAAGTTATTCTTTAGAACGGTATTTGCGTCATCATTTACTAAGCGTATGTATTGAGGGTGAGGCGGGTGGGATTTTTCATAACCCGTCAGTCTCCTGAGCAGCTTTGCCACACCTGACATGTAGACCTCAATGCCGACAAAGTCAGCCTCCGGATTGTGGAGGGCAAGGTTATAGAGGAATTCTCCGTTGCCAAAGCCTATTTCAAGGAAAAGGGGTGCGCTTCTGCCGAATATTCCGTGAAAGTCAAAGAATGTATCGCTTTTTATCGCGACAGCAGGAAGGACGTTACTGAGGATCTCCTTTTCAGATCCGCTCATTCTTCCTGATTTTCTTCCAAAGGTCTTGCTTTGTATCACTTAAATCCTGCTAAGGGTCTGCGTTTTAGTACGGAGATGCCGTCAAAAACGGCCGGAATGTCTCATTCCGGGGAGCAGGGGGCAACAGAGAAACTCGTAACCCGATGACTTTAAAATATAGAGGTTCTTGAGCCCGGTTTCGCTCATAATGACCGCAAAAGAGACCTTCCTGACATGCTGAAAATATCAGGGTTACAGTACAATGATGCTTACCCTGTTTCTTCCATTTTTCTTTGATAAGTACAGGGCCTTATCCACTACGTCTATAATTATACCCTTTTTGATTTTCTTTTTGTCAGGGTCATAGGTGGTTACCCCGAGACTGACGGTTTGGGTTATCTGTTTGCCGTTGAGAGGGATTTTGAGTTTTTCCACAGCAACCCTGATCCTTTCTGCTAAAACCGCAGCCCCCTTAAGTGCGGTCTCCGGGAGTACGATGGAAAACTCCTCGCCGCCGTACCTTGCAGCTATATCCGACGAACGCAGTGCCGATGATATTACTGCTGCAATCTTTTTCAGGACGATGTCCCCCTGTGGATGTCCGTATGTATCATTGATCTTCTTGAAGTGGTCTATGTCTATCATTATAAGTGACAGGGGGTGTCCGTACCGGCTTGCCCTTTCCATTTCCCGCTCCATGAGTTCCTGGAAGTAGCGGTGGTTATAGAGCCCGGTCAGGCCGTCCCTGAATGCCAGTTCCCTCAGTTTTTCGTTTGCTGTCTGGAGTTCACTTGCAAATTTTTCGGCCCTGTTTTTTTCCTGCTTGAGCTTGATAACAAGCTGTTCGTATGAGAGGTTAACCCTGCCGAGTTCCTCATTGGCTTCCATCAGGAGTTCAGAGTAAGGTTTGAAGTTGCCCGGGTCGAGGTTGTAGGAAGAGAGGATCTCAACGGTTTTTTCCGCTACGGCGTCTATATACGAGTTTGCAAAGCCTTCTTCGAGCCCGAATTCATCATTCAGAAAGGAACGGAGTTTATCCAGTTTTTCAATACCCTTGTTGGAGTGATAAAAGGAGGAGGCCATATCCGAGATCCTGAGTATTTTTACAATATCCTTTAATTCCCCGGGACAGGGCACGGAGTTGTGGTGACAGGCAATCGGCAGGAATATACTTTCGGGAAGGCCCCATTTTTCCAACACCTCGGATCCTATTTTCTGGTGATCACAACCCAGCACCTTCTTTTCGGCCCCAACGACATCCATGCCCGTAAATCGTTTTTTATCGAGAACCTGCCGGTATTTAAGGGGGTCCACCAGGAACATCACTATGATGCCGATATCCATAAGAAGGGCCGTTACAAATGTGTCATCGGTTTTTTTTCCAATATGTTTGGAGATAATCTCTGATGCAACCGCTGCAGTTACGGACCTCTTCCAGAAAAAGTTAAAATCGAACAACTCGTTGTTATCGCTCATCATATGGGAAACGATCATGAAGGAGAGTGCAATGTTTTTCAGGGCGTCCACGCCGAGTATACTTACGGCCTTCTCAAGGCTGTCAACCTTGTAGGTAAGGGCGTAGAACGAGGAGTTCACGATACTCAGTATCTTGGCAGTCAGGGCCGGATCGGATGCGATTATCTCCGACAGTTCTTCAAAGGAGGATCTGTCCTTTTTCACTGCCTCCAGGACCCTGACGGCAATGACGGGTGGTGAGGGTAGCCTCGTTGGATTAAGCCCTTCAGTTTTTAGATTTTCCATATAACGATGCTCGACCATCAAGCATATTCATGATAACCACTGTATGTATAACTTATCGTCCGGTCTGAGGAAAACTTTAACATTTCTCCTCTTTTTATCACTGTTCTTCCGGAAGTTCAGTGGAAGAATAATACACGACAAAGCAGACATTGAGGCTGAGAAAAGTCTGAAGAACCACCGGGGATGAATTCCCTATTGCCTCATAAAGGACACCCGAATTTATTCCGAATTTATTCTTGACAAAACCCGGATTTTATGATAAGCTTCTATTTTATGATAAGTTTCTCTTTAAGGAGGGAACTCAATGGTAAGAAATATCTTATTATCGGTATGCATTATATCGCTAATTCTCCCCGTTGTTTTTGCCTATTCCGATGATTCGTTGGAAGATCTGATTTCTGCTCAATTTAAAAAGAATAAGGACATTTGTACTACTGTTAAAGATACCTTGCAAAGCGGTGCAAATACAAAGGAATTGACCAGGACCGCTATAGCAATGGGCCATTCGGCTTGTCTTGTAGTGAAATGTGCAATAGAGGGGGGTGGAAGTCTCGAACAGGTTATTAAAGGCGCCCTCGATGCCGGAGCCACTACGGAAGTGATCTCCCGTTGTGCTATAGATGCCGGCATCAGTCCTGATAAGCTCGCAGGTATTTTTAAACGGGAAGCACTTCCTGGATTAGGATATACCCCACCACCAATCGCCGGGCCGGCAGCAATTTCTGTTGGTTTACCAGGAGGGGAAACCGGTGGCGGTTTTTTAAGCCCTTCCTCTTTCTGACTTTAAAAGGTCCTGTTGCCCGAATTACAAAATGTCACACCTGAAGTTAATTCAAAAACAGATCTGAACTTGCCTTTGGGTATTTGCCCCCTTGTGTTATCAGATCCTGAACCAAGTCCGGAATGACTGTAATGCTATATACCCGGTTATACTGACAGCCCTTCATATTTCAGATTGCGAGATTCGACAGGCTCTGAATCATATGCCCCGAAGGCTTTCGAATATTGTTTCGGTATCTTTGGTGAATGTAATATACTGAAAACTATGTGATGCCTGAACAATGCTGAAACGAAATCAGCACAGGACCCGGAATGACAAAGCCGGTGCTTTTGTTTATTGCCGGCGGGCCTGTCGGGTATCTACCTCAGAGATGCCGATACAACAAATACTAAAGAGAGGCTTACTGTAATTTCCGCATCTCTTTGTCCTGAAATGAACTATGTGAAGCTCCCCGACCAAAGACCGGGGCTTCCGGGTAAGGAATATGTTTCATGCTTATACAAGCATGCAAATGTAAGGATAATGAACTATTCAACTTACATCCGCTCGCTAACTGCGAGCTATGCATTTTATTCAGATAGCCGGCATTCATCCCCGATCAAAGATCTGGGCATTCAGCCGGCATCCTCGTAAAAAAGGGGGTATTCTCCAGATGAGGTTTGTTATTGCAGGATTTTGTCTGTTATTTATTGCATTGGGTCATCATTATGCAGCGGCTGACCAGGGTTATGCCGTGCAGGTGGGCAACTTCTTCCAAAAGCATAATGCCCGGGATGTAATTAACAGCCTTTCAGACGAAGACATAGAATGTGTCACCATTGGACAGGAAGGCCGTTACAGGGTTGTATGTGGCTCCTCAATGGATATCGGGGAGGCCAGGGAACTCAGAGATAAGCTTGAAGGGGAGGGTTATGTGGATGCCTTTCTTACAGCATCAGGGAGTGAGGGGCCTGAAACCGCTCGTAATTACGGAGATAAGGAAGAACCTCCCATCGGCAATAAAGGGATTTCCGGTGATATCTTCGGGAGAAAAGGGGGATACTTTCATCCCTTTTTGTCTCTGTCTGTAAATTACACTGATAACGTGTTCAATACAAAGGATAATAAAAAGAGCGATGTCCTGGCCGTTATAACCCCCGGGATATGGATTTCAGTGCCGAGGGTCAAACAGAAACTTCTTGATATTGCCACCACGAGTATCTCTCCCGGTGGTATCCCTACGAGTATATTCAAGGAGAGGTTTTCCAGGAGATACCAGACATATCTTCTTTACAGGGCCGACATTGAGCAGTTCAAGAGGTTTTCTTCCCAAAATACCGTCAGTCACCGCATAGACGGACTCTTCCAGTATAATTTCAGGGGCGGTCTCTCTCTGGACCTGTTTGACCAGTATATTAAATCCCACGATATGCGGGGGACGGGTGTATCCTTTGAACCTGATAAATTTGATACAAATCTTCTGGGCATCATGCTGACCTATGATATTAGTGACAGGTTTATTCTCAGGACGGATTACAGGAATTACATGGTAAATTACATTGATTCCAGGAACAACTTCAGGGACAGAACGGATAATGCGGTTTCAGTATATCTCTTTTACAGGTTTTTCCCGAAGACTTCGGCCTTTCTTGAATATGAGTTTGTAGATATTGATTATGATGAAAATGTTATTGACGACAGTAAGGAAGATCACTTTTTTACCGGCATCCAGTGGGACATTACGGCCAAGTCAAAGGGGAGGATCAAGGCCGGATACGGTATGAAGGATTTCACCAGGGAGAACGATGGCAGAGAGTTCCTTTTCGAGCTTCAACTTGATCACAAGTTCACCCCGAAGACCTCTCTTAAGCTTGTTGCCACGAGAAAGACAAACGAAACCAACATCTCAACAGCGGATTATATTCTTTCGGACGGGCTGCGTGCCCGGTACCTGCAGAGGTTTACTGCAAAGATAAGCGGTTCCATTGGACTTTCATACAATAATGATAAATACCACGGGGAGTTGACATTTGGAGGAGAGACCAGGGAGAGGGACGATGACATCTACTCTGCATCCCTTGCCCTCCAGTATGAATTCAGGGAGTGGTTAAAGACAGACCTCGGCTATCTCTATTCGAGAAGAGACTCCAACTTTTCTGAATTTGATTATTCAAACAATACCTTCTTTATAAGGATAACCGGTTCTTTGTAAATATAACACCCTGCGGTCTCTGCCGCAATTCCATATTTCTGTCATTCCCCGAAAGCGTTCGGGGAATTTTTGTTGTGGTCCCTAACAAGTCGAAGGATTCCCGACAAGCGGGAATGACACCGAAAATAAAGATACAATTTTCAGACGCCCTGCGGTCTCTGCCGCGGGGTAGTTCACAGTACCGGGGTATGAACCTTTTTGGTCTCTTTACGAGGATGCCGGCTGAATGCCCCGATCTTTGATCGGGGATGAATGCTGGCTATATAAATAAATCAATATTCCTTACTCGGAAGCCCCGACCTTTGGTCGGGGAGCTTCACCAGTCCAGTTCTTTTTGCAACAGTTTTTTATACAGTCCTTCGGGAAGGAAAGACTGCCTGTGAAGATCTTCACTGTAAAAACGTGTGTTCTCCACGGTTGTCCTCCTTTTGTCGCGGATGGGCAGGGTCATGGATGCTGCAGAGAATGTCCACCAGTTTCCGGCATAGGTTGCAATCGGGGCTGTGTACAGATCGACAACCGGGAAGACAAGCCTCATTGTTTCCTGCACATCAACCACCATATCACGATGGAAATGGAGGGATTCTGAAAGGGTAACAAACATACCCTGATCAGTCAGACAATCCCTGATGGACCTGAAGAACTCAACTGTAAAAAGGCTCTTTGCGAAACCGATGATGTCGGTCGAATCCACAATCACGAGGTCAAGTTCATTTTTCCTGTTTTTGACAAACTCGGCGCCGTCCATGTTATGAATCTCGACCCTTGCGTTGTCGATTTCAGATGATACGGTGGGGAAGTATTTCTTTGACGTATTGATAACCTCACGGTCTATTTCGACGAAAAAGACCTTTTCGACCGTGTCGTGCTTTACGATTTCCCTTACGGCGCCCCCGTCACCACCCCCGATGACCGCAATCTTCCGCGGATCCGGATGGGAGTGCATTGCAACATGAACGAGCATTTCGTGGTAGAAGAACTCGTCCTTCTCGGTTAGCTGAACGACACCGTCCAGTATAAGGATTCTTCCGAAGTAAGAGTTTTCGATCACCATGATCTCCTGGTACTCACTTCTGCCTTTATAGAGGATTTTGTCCACGTCATAAACATACTGGATTGGTGAGTATGGATCATTCTCAAAAAAACGGATCATGTTACCTCCTTGAAGAAAGGATTTGGTTCAGAAGTTCCATTACCTTATACTGGTCATCAAGATAATAATCGGCCCTGGAGTTCAGGCCGACGTTTATTGAGATTCCCTTTCCCCTGATAGCATCATAGGCATCCTCGTCGGTTACATCATCACCGATATACAGAGGTGTCCTGTTCTTTCCATATTTAGAGAGTATCCATTTTACGGCATCTCCCTTGTTCCAGGCGTGAATCGGCCTGATCTCGAAGACCTTCTTCCCGGATGTTATCCTGATACGGTCTTCATAGCCTTTAACCGATAACCAGAACCTCCTGAAAAGCTCTCCTATATGTTTGTCCCATACATTCCTGTAGTGGATACTTGCAGTAATGCCCTTGTCTTCCACAATGACACCTTTGATATCTGAGAGATTCTTCTTCAGGTTATCAAGAATCTCCCTGATAAGATTCAGATTATGATCTGAACGCTGTGTATGAACCACTTTTTTGCCGTCCCAGATCTCCGCACCATGATTCCCTGCATATATGATATCCTCGATATCCACACGCTTTCTTATGTCCTCAAGGGTTCTTCCGGTTATTATGGTAACCGGAATGTATTTATGGAGTTTCACGAGGAGGGTACGGGTCTCTTCCGGGATGTGGGCATTTTCAGGCAGATCCACTATAGGTGTGAGTGTGCCGTCGTAATCTATAAAGAGGAAGATATCGGTGTTCTTTATGTAATTCACTATGGAATCAATTTTATCAAAGAGGTTACAACGTCCGTTTTCCTTTATTTCAGAAGTTGATATAAGGGTCCGGAAGATTTCGAGAATCCACTTGTAGATATCGTTATCCGATACGTGTCTTCTGAGGGTTTTCATCCTCGTTTCCCTCTCCTCCCTGGGCATCTTCAGTGCGATATTGATACTGTCTGCGAAGTTTTCGACGTCGTAGGGATTAACCCGGATGGCGCCTTCAAGTTCTTCAGCCGCTCCCGCAAGACCACTGAGGAGAAGTACACCCCTGAGTTCGACCTGTGAGGCAACATACTCCTTTGCGACAAGATTCATGCCGTCATAGAGAGAACTGATTATGGCAATATCAGCCATTCTGTAATAGGCTACAAGGTTTTTCTGTTCGATCTTTTTATCGATATAAATTATAGGTGTCCACGTATCCGTCGCATACCGTCTCTGGATTTTTAAAATAAGGGCCTCCACTGCCTTCCTGTAGCTTAAATAGGGTTCCTGCATGCGTGTTGAGACTGCTATCTGGATAAAAGTGAATCTGTTGCGGTATTTCTCATGTTTCTCAAAAAAGAGGTCGAGGGCCTGAAGCCTCTTGATCAGGCCCTTGGTATACTCGAGCCTGTCGACACCAATGCCCGTAAGCTCGGGAAGCTTCAGTCTTTTTTTGAGCTTTGAAATAGTTTTCTCCAGTGTCGGGGTTGAACTTAAGGAATTGAACTTGCTGTAGTCTATGCTTATCGGGAAGGCCCTTAAAAAGGTATGTTGATCCCTGTACAGGATTGTGCCGTTTTCATAATCAACCTCGGCATCCAGTGTCTCTTTAACACAGTCGAGGAAATTTTTTACAAAAAGCGGGAGCTGGAAGCCTATAATATCATTACCCAGGAGTCCTTCGAGGATGTTTTGTGATTGTGGACATGCCCTGAAGACATCCCAGTCAGGCCAGGGGATGTGCCAGAAATGGGCAATTGTGAGTGACGGGAACCGTTCCCGCATTATGCGTGGAAGCATACAGAGGTGGTAATCATGAACCCACAGGATGGAGTTATTATCGACCAGCGGACTTATCGCATTTGAAAATATGAAGTTAGCCTTTATATAGTCTTCCCAGTATTTCCTCCTATAGTAAACCCTGTCCAGGGATATATGGCAGAGGGGCCAGAGTACACGGTTTGAAAATCCATGATAGTAATTCTCCAGGACCCTTTTTGTAAACCAGACCCTCTTCAGTGTATAAGAAGGATCGTCAGGGGGAACCTCTATTATATCATCCTCTCCAACGACCAGTCTGTCAGCGCTTCCGCTGCCCCAGGCCGTCCAGATCCCGCCTGTAAACCTGAGAACATCGTCAAGGGCGGTAGTAACCCCCCCGGCTGAATGTTCCACAACGATCCCGCCCGATTTTAATTTATGGACGTAAGGCTCTCTGTTTGATACCAGGATAAGCTTTTTCCTTTTATTAAATTCCTTTTCAATAAAGTTTTTGAGTTCTGAGTGCATTACACCTCAATAAAATCTAAATTCCCGCTTTCCATGCAGAGCCATATAAGCAGGTAGTCCCTGATCTGGCGTGTTATAAGGAAGTTTTGTCTTACGTGCTCTTTTCCCGACTTGCCCATCCTTTCCATCATGTCGGTGTTGTTGAGAAACTGTCTGATCCTGAAGGCCGTACCCTCTATTGAATGGACAAGAAAACCTGTAACGCCGTTAACTATCTGTAACGGTATACCACCGACGGCGCCACCAATCACAGGCTTACCCTTCCACATCGCCTCAGAGACGGTGAGTCCGAAACCCTCCTTCAGCGACTTCTGCAGCACTACGGTGGCGCTTCTCTGGAGGGCGTTAATCTCCTTGTCACTGTATGTGGGCAGGAGGAGGAGGAATATGTCGGGATCGCTGCAGGTAAATTCCCGGACCTCGTTCAGAACGCTTTCTCCCTCCGGGTCGTCTGTTGCCGGGCTTCCGGCAAGTACAAGGATACAGTCGTTGTACTTTTTTACAAGACGATATGCCTTGATTACACCTATCGGATCTTTGAACCGGTCAAAACGTGAAACCTGAAGGATCATGGGTCTGTCGGAAGGTATACCGTATTTTTCCAGCGTTTCATCGATCTCCCGGGAAGTAAGTTCACGGTTTTTTTCGCTTATAGGATCTATAGAAGGGGGGACGATAAACTCCGGGTTTCCAAAAGCCCTTGTAAAACGGGCTACGGAGAATATAGATGCAGTATACTTTTTACAATACTCCTGCAGCCTGTTACAGACATCTTCACGGGGACTTGAGAGATCTATGTGGCATCTCCAGATCCAGTGTCCCCTATCATGACGGAATTCAATAAGCGGTGCGGGTTGAGGATCATGAATTAAAACCGCATCCGCATCGAGATTCAGCTTTTCGGCATTGGTCCTGTTAACCTCGTAGTGGTATTTCCACATATCCTCACTGATTGCTTCAGGACTCCCCTGGAGGGCATTGTGGATCCTTTTTGTTATATCATAAAATCTCTTGTCCCCTTTTATTACTTCCCATCTTGTGTCGATCCCGAGGTTCTTCAATATCGGAACCATCCTCTGTAGTATTTCGGCGACACCTCCACCTGCACGGGTTGAATTGATATGTAGAAAGTGACGGTTACGAAACCTTTCACAGAGTCTTTTTATGAGGATGAGGTCGCTCTTCGGGGCTATTCCGGAGTAATCAGAGAGCATCAGCCGGCAACCTCCATCTCTTCCTTTACTGTGAGTTCAACCTCTTTGGCGACGTGTCTCCTGATATCTTCAATATCGTGCATGAAGGGATCCACGTTTCTGATTCTCCTGGCAAGGCCATCCATCTGTAGTGCATACTCGAACCACATGGAAAAGTCGTCTATGCCTCCAAGCCTGTTCCTTGCCTCATAAAAGTGATAGTAGATTGAGCCGGGATCGATATATTTTACAGCGATCAGAAATTCTGCCAGGTTTTTTGCACGGATACCTAAGGGGAATATTATGGTAACGGCCTCGTTGAAAAATAGTTCTTCACCTGTAATCGCCTCACGCGGGGTAGGGAATGCGGAGAGGAAATCGTCAATAACCCCTATGATTGCCATCCTTATTTCAGATATACCGGAGAAGGTATAGGGATCAATATTTGAGAGACGCTCTGAGAGTTCCTGTTCGCCCAGCGCCTCACTGACCCACTGGGCGAAGTCATTTGTGTATTCGAGTATGTTTCCCTTGATAAAATACTGAAAGGTGTGGTGGTAAATACAGTTGTCGCTGACGGTGGAGATGAGTTCCCTCATCTCCCTTAGATTGTGTGCCTTTAGCCCCGTTGATTTCAGAACTATAGTACTCTGCCAGAACTCAAATGACTCAGATATTCTTACCATTGCTCGCTCCTTGAGACAACCGGGAAGGCCGTCATAGCGGGGTGTAAGACCTTCAAAGAGTCGATTCCGGTCATGCCTCCTCCTTGTTCATTGCACGCGGTACTACAGCATGTGAAATGCTACTGGTTGTCTTCTTTCACGGCCTGCCTGATATTATTCAGTATATCCGGGATTGCTGAACTTACCCTGTCCCAACTCGATATCAGTGGTACACCGAGAGGATCGGCCATTATTATCTCGGAGGCCTGTTTGATTCCTTTGGTAAAGGTCTCCACAGCGAGACTCTCTTCGTGCCTGTCAAAGTACAGACCGTTAATGGCTGCATCATCCTCATATCTCTTAAGCATATCCTGGGCTGTTCTCATGTAAGTGGCAATCAATGTCTTAAAGGCCCCTTCTGAAAAGACTACACCCTCGGATGCGAGGGTTCTGAAAAGTGATTTACATATATCAACACACATCTTGTGAAGGCCCTTAGAGGCATCTTCGGGGGAGAGTTCCTGGTGCTTATGTTCATAGTTTTCAGAAATATCGACCTGACAGACCCGGCGCAGTGATGTGTTTCTGTATACCTCGGCAAGGACACCGACCTCCAGCCCCCAATCCCCGGGGATCTTGATAACCCTTGCAAGGTCTGTCATCATTGAAAATTCACCGGCAAGAGGATACCTGAAGCTGTCAAAGAAGACGAGAAGCTGATTATAGCCGATGATCTTCTGTAAGGCCCTCAACAGTGGGGTAACGAGTAATCTTGTCACCCTTCCATGCATCCTGTCGGTGACCCTGCTGTAGTAACCTTTACAGAAGTGGTAATCAAGGTTTGAGTTGGTGACCGGGTAACAGAGCCTTGCAAGCAGCTCCCTGTTGTAAGTCATGATGTCACAGTCATGAAGTGCAATTGCATGAAACTCCTGACGGGAAAGCACATAACCATAGGCCATCCATGCAGAGCGTCCCTTCCCATGTTCACCGATAGGTAGTTCCGTCAAATTAACGAGGTTATATATTTCGCTCATTCTGGGCCCGGTATTCCAGATAATTCTTGTTTTCTGGGGCAGAACAGAGAAGAATTCCTTTGCATACTTGAATTCCTCTTCTGATGCCGGGCCAAGGGTAACTATTATTTCTTTTATGTAGTTTACGTCCTGCAGCCCCTTAACAATACCCTTCAGGGCATCTCCTTCAAGTTCACTGTAAAGGGATGGCAAGATAAGGGCAATCGGCCTTTCATGGGCATACCAGGTCAGTTCAGCCTCTATTCTCTCTATGTCTTCCTTTCCAAGCTTGTGCAGTGTAGTTACTATCCCGGTCTGAAAAAAGTCTGACATATATTGCCTCCAGTGATCATTTTAAGATCTGAAAAAAGGAAAGACATGCTTATCTACAGTATAAAGGCTTATATGTTTATAGTCAAGCAAGGTATGTCAGGGTTGAGTCATAAACCCTGAGGTTTTCTTTGTGTATGCGTTAATTGGTATATTCTTCAGACAGATACTGTATTCTATTGTAAGGATGTTCAAAAAAGAAATTGTCCTCTCCAAATGCAGGCATCAGATCATCGATCCAGAAAGCATCTTCATCGTATTTGGCATAGAAGGGCTTTAAGACCCAATCGGGATTTCTTGCCTGAATCATGGCAAGTGTAATTACCGGGTGTCCAAGAACTTCTGAGAACCCTGTCATCTGTATCTTGCCGGCAGTTGTGGACATGACGGGACCGCGTACGGTTCTGGCCAGACCTGAAACACCATTGAATGCATTCCTGAATATATCAAATGCCTCAATCAGGGGCAGGCCAAAATAATGCTGGGCTCCTGTGTCCCGCACGACAAACATATAGTAGGGGATGCAGCCGAGTTCGACCTGTTTTTTCCACATGGCAGCCCAGAGCTTGGGGTTGTTATTGATATTACGGAGGATGGGGGACTGTGTCCTTATCTCGGCTCCCGTATCCCTGATCCTTGCAATCGCCTCTTGTACCTCGTCAGTGCTTAACTCCTGTGGATGATTGAAGTGCGCCATGAATGCAAGGTGTTTTCCGGAGTCGACAATTCTTTTGAATAATTTCAATAATTGCGGTGAATCCTCATCGTTCAGGAAACGATAGGGCCAGTATGAGAGCACCTTTGTCCCAATCCTTATGTTTTTCAGATTGGGGAGATCGGCGTTAAGCAAAGGCAGAATATAACCCTCGATGGTCTCTGTTTTCATAACCAGCGGGTCTCCGCCGGTGAGTAACAGATCGGTTACCCCGGGATGTTCCTTCAGGTACTCTATCAAGGTTCTGATATCATTTGTGCCTATCCTGAGATTACAGTCACCAATGAACTGGGGCCAGCGAAAGCAGAAAGTACAGAAGGCATGACACGTTTGTCCCTTTTTAGCCATAAATAAGACTGTTTCCATGTATTTATGCTGGATGCCCTTGAGTTTTTTACCGTTAAAAGTAGGTGTGTTGTATTCAAGCTGACCCGCAGGGTGGGGATTAAGAGAGTATTGAATCTTACGTGCAGTCTCCGTAATCCTTTGCTCATCCTTCTGAAGAACAGCCAATGCCATCGTATCATAGTCGTTTGTTAAAAGTATTCCTTTCTGGGGAAAATTCAGAATAAACATGGGATCATAAGGTATGTTATCCCAGTTGATGAGTTTCTCAATAACGTAGTTATTCGTTTTAAAAGGAAAAACCCTTGCCACAACCTCGATATCGGACAGCTCCTCATCGGAGAGTTTTCTTATATCCGGAATGTCCTTAAAGTTTTTCAATGTATATGATCTATACTGTTTATTAATATTCCGGTTCCTCCTTGTCAGTTTTTGGGTCTGTTGTCTTCGGACAGCATGATTATTTTTGGTTTGTATCCCTCTGACTCCCCTTCCGGGATATATCGCCAGGAAAATATGAATACCCTGTCACCCTCTGACCCTTTATGCGCTGCTGCACCATTGAGGCAGATCTTCCCGGAGCCCCTTTCTCCCGGGATTACGTAGGTCTCGAACCTCTCGCCATTGTTGTAGTTGCTTATTAGTATTAATTCAAAAGGTACAAGATCTGCAAGTTCCATAAGCTCCTCGTCGATTGTGCAACTCCCTTCATAATCCACGTTTGCCTCTGTTACCCGGCCCATATGCAGTTTTGATTTCAGGATCTTTATGTAAGTCATGACCATATGCCCGAAGAGTTTCTTAATTATATTTTACAATAATGTCCCCTTTTTTTTCTAAGCCCTGCAAGATCTTCATTCGGGGCATTTCGAAAAGAAATGGCAGAGTCGGAAGTATTCGGGAGTTAGGTGATTCAGGGCTTCGAGTGAAATGACAGGGAATTACAAGCATCTTGCAGGAAGTCCCGACCAATTTTATTTGCTTCCCGGAGACCAGTCCGAATACCGGAACGACAATGAGTGAATTCCCTTGTTTATATGAATTAGAAGTGAACCGTTTCTGGTATAATAATATATAAATCCGGTATTTGCGTCCTTGAGTTGTAAACGAAAAAACAGATCTATTTATAGTCTGTGTATAAATTGCCGTTTTTTATTTTTGTCATGTCCCGAAAGCATTCGGGATCTCCGGAACTTATTGAAACGAATAGATTCCGGCTTAAGAACTGCCGGAATGACAGATTGAGAGACCGCAACTTTATACACAGACTCTAATTGCATTCCTTGCCTTCATCCCCGACCAAAGGCGGGGGCTTCGGCAAGGTGCATTGTAAACAGGACCTGTTTATAAACAAAACTGCAATGTCATCCCGGACCTGATTCGGGATTAAGCCATGACAAAAAAACGATTTTATAAACAGACACTGATTTAAGATGAATACAGAACGAAAAATACTCGAGCAAATTTTCTACCGTGCACTTGAGGCTGTTGATCCCGGTCAACTCGTCAGAGAATACAGTAAAGAGATCCGGGCCATCTATCAAGAGGGCAAGTACGTGAGATTAAATGTTGTCGGGTTTGGCAAGGCTGCCTACGGGATGGCAAAGGCCGTAGAGGATGAACTCGGGGACCTGATCGCCTCGGGGACGGTTATTACGAAATATGGCCATTCCCCGGAAGGGGACGGCCTGAGAAAGATCAAGCTTTATGAAGCAGCTCATCCCGTTCCTGATCAGAGAGGTTTTTCAGCAACTGAAGAAATCATTAAGGATGTTGAAAAAACAGGCAAAGAGACGCTTACCCTTTGTCTTACATCGGGAGGCGGGTCTTCTCTGTTTGTATCCTGTTATGACGGCATTACATTAGATGAAAAATGCAGGGTCACCGCCCAGCTCCTGAAGGCGGGGGCTGATATAAATGAACTGAACACCATACGCAAGCACATCTCTCGTGTTAAGGGAGGGAGGTTTGCCGAGTTGGTTTATCCTTCAAGCATAATCAATCTTATTGTCTCAGATGTCATTGGTGACAGGCTTGATGTAATAGCATCGGGACCGACTGCTCCGGATCCTACCACGTTTGGCGAGGCTGTGTCTGTCCTTGAAAAATACGGTATTGCTGAACTGGTTCCCTCAAGGGTGATGGAGGTGCTTACGAAAGGGAGAAGTGGAACATATCCTGAAACTCCCAAAGCCGGGAACCCCATATTTAAGGACGTGCACAACACTATAGTAGGAAGCAATAAAAAGGCTTTGGAAGCAGCCGTAAAGGCTGCGAATTCTTTCGGTTTTGAGACGCAAATCATATCCTGTGAACTCGATGGTGAAGCCGGGGATGTTGGAACGCGCCTTGCCGGAGAGGCGATAGATAAAAAAGTAAAGGGTACCGGTAACAGGCGGCCCCTCTGTCTAATCTCCGGTGGAGAGACGACTGTAACGGTTAGGGGCCGTGGCAAGGGAGGAAGAAATACCGAACTGGCGCTTGCATTTGCATTGCAGATAAAGGGGATTGAAGGAATTATTTTGCTCTCGGCAGGAACCGATGGCACGGACGGCCCAACCGATGCAGCCGGTGCCGTGGTAAACGGCGACTCTTTTAAAAGGGGACTTTCTGCCGGTCTTGATCCCCTGAAATACCTTGAAAACAATGATTCATACACTTTTTTTAAAAAAACGGGTGATATCTTTATAACAGGGCCTACGGGTACGAATGTGATGGATATTCAGATCATGGTGGTTGAATGAATGTAGTTTTTGTGTTATAAAGGAAGGCGTCTATATAGTGTCTGTGTATAAACTCAACAATAGAGCCGTCATTCCCGCGGTCAGTTGGGCGGGAATCCAGTCTTTTCAATAACTTCTGGATACCCGACTACAGACTTCGGGTATGACAAAAATATAAAACGCAGTTTATACACAGACTCTATATAATTTGACCTCTTTTTTTATGAGTTCTGATATCTTATATGAGGATAATAGTCTTTACAGATCTTGATGGTACACTGCTGAGGTACCCGGATTATTCTTTTGAGGAGGCGCTTCCGGCCCTGAAGAAACTTCGGGGGAAAGGGCTTCCTTTAATCATCTGCTCCAGCAAAACGAGGAGGGAGATTGAATATTACCGGGAGAAACTTAAAAACAATCATCCTTTTATCTCAGAAAACGGAGGAGGGGTTTTTATTCCTGAAGGATACTTCAGCGGAGAAACCATGGATGGTATAGAAGGCGAAACAGCGGACGGTTACATTTTATTGAGGCTCGGGGCTCGTTACGAAGACCTGAGGAGGTGTGTCGGGGAACTACGTGAAGAGGGTTATAAGTTGCAGGGTTTTGGTGATATGTCCCCGGAGGATATAATGGAGTTGACAGGGCTCCCTGAAGAGCAGGCCGTAATGTCAAAAATGCGGGACTTTGATGAACCCTTTCTCTGTACTGATAAAGCAGAGAAGATTAGTTTATTATTTAAGAGGATAAAAGAAAAGGGGTATCGGTATACAAAGGGGAGGTATTTTCATATAATGGGGAACAGTGATAAGGGGAGGGCGGTTTCATTTCTGGTGAAACTGTACCGAAGAGAGTTTGGAGATGTTGTCACAGTTGCTCTTGGAGACAGTCTCAACGATCTGCCTATGTTGAAGGGAGTGGATTACCCGGTGCTTGTGCAGAAGCAGGATGGTTGTTATGAGGATAATATAGTGGCAGACAACCTGATTTGTGCTGAAGGCGTTGGCCCTGCGGGTTGGAACAGGGCCGTCCTGACCCTGATAGAGCGGATATGACCCACGGGGTTGCAGGGGAGATAAAGCTGCTTTACGAGGAGATTAGTCCTCTTATTGAGGTTTATACATCCGGGCTCTGCCCTCAATGCAACGATGTCTGTTGCCGGCAGCGGCATTTAAAGTATGATGACGGTGACAGGTTATTTCTTCGATCATTCGGTATTGAGATTGAGGAGATTGAAGCACACGACATGGATGCCTGTTGTGTTTTTTTGTCTGAGGGCGGGTGTATCCTCCCAAGGTGGCAGAGACCTTTCAGGTGTACCTGGTTTTTTTGTGAACCCCTTATTGAAGAGGTTCAGGACAACTCCGCCAGGGAACTAAGGAGGATGGCAAAACTGGCAAGAGATATCCAGACATTAAGGGGCTGCTGCCTGAATCATGAAAACCACCCCTGAAATGAATTCAAGACCCACGATTTCAGGGTCCCGTAATGCATCGTTTTTATTGCCTGATTTGAGCGATTATACGACTGTCAGGCACAACGGAATAGGGTCTTCACCCTTTAGGATGATTGTAACGGGCTTCCGACAGCCCTGAAGAGGTGTTTTGAATGACAGAAAGGAATATGATGAGTAACCTTACAGTAGAGTGGTTTCTGTCCCTGCTCCAGGCCGTTGGCGCATGGACTCTCGGGAATCTCAGGACACTTGGAGACATGTTCCTCTTCCTTATAAAATCCTTGTATTCCATATTTATTCCGCCTTTTAAGTTCAGAATATTTATCAGACAGATGCTGTTCTTTGGTAACAAGTCTCTGGTGATTGTGTTGTTAACAGGCATGTTTGCAGGTATGGTGCTTTCCCTCCAGGGGTTTTATACTCTGAGGAAGTTCGGTTCCGATGCACTCCTCGGTCCTGCCGTGGCGTTAAGTCTCATAAGGGAACTGGGGCCTGTTTTAACAGCCCTTATGGTAACGGGCCGTGCCGGCTCCGCCTTGACAGCGGAGATCGGGATAATGAAAATAACCGAACAGATTGATGCACTTTTATCCATGGCGTTGAGTCCTATGCGATATTTGGTAGTTCCCAATATAGTTGCGGCCATCATATCCGTTCCCCTGTTGACAGCCATCTTTGATGTTGTCGGTATTTATGGTGGGTGGGTAGTGGCTGTAAAACTGCTCGGGCTCGGTTCCGGGACCTATTTTTCACAGATGGAGAACTTCGTCGATATGGAAGACATCTGGATGGGGCTTGTGAAATCCTTCAGCTTCGGTCTTATTATCTCCTGGATTAGCTGTTACAAGGGGTATACCACCGGATACGGAGCAAAGGGCGTAAGCAAGTCAACCACAGAGGCAGTGGTCCTGTCATCCGTGATAGTTCTTGTATGGGATTATTTTATTGCTTCAGTGTGGCTTTAGGAAATGATCAGGATATTTGATGTCAAGAAGTCCTTCAACGGTCAGGAAGTCCTGAAAGGGGTTACACTGACGGTCAACAGTGGTGAACTCCTTGCCATTATAGGAAGGAGCGGCGTAGGAAAGAGTGTTCTTTTGAAGCTCCTCATCGGCCTTCACCCCCTGGATGAAGGCCGGATCCTGGTTGAAGGTGAGGATATTTCGAAAACCTGCAAGGGCGATGTCTGCACGCTGAGGGAGAAGTTTGGAGTTCTCTTTCAGGGTGGAGCCCTCTTTGATTCACTCACGGTATATGAAAATGTGGCCTTTCCCCTGCAGGAGAAGACAAAGCTAAATAGAGAGGATATCCATAAGAGAGTTATCCACTCGCTGGAGGATGTAGGGCTTAAGGATATTGGATACAAATATCCGGCGGAATTGAGCGGAGGTATGAAAAAAAGGGTAGCCCTTGCAAGGGCATTGATTAGCGAACCATCCATCGTGCTCTTTGACGAACCAACGACGGGTTTGGATCCTATTATTTTGCATTCCATTCATAACCTTATCAAGAGGACGCATCAAAAATACGGCTTTACGGGTGTTATAATAAGTCATGAGATTCCCGAGATATTCGATGTTGCCGACAGGGTTGCCATGCTGCATGATGGGATAATTGTTGAGACAGGGACACCTGAAGAGATTATGCGGTCAACTAATCCGGTTCTAAGGCAGTTCATTACAGGGAGTCTTGAAGGACCAATCGAGGTGTTAACGTAGGAATACGGAGGAGTCATGAAGAAGAGGTTTAATATTGAAGTAATGGTAGGTTTTTTCGTGCTCATCGGCATTTTATCGCTTGCATATCTGTCTATCAGGCTTGGGAGGCTTGAGGTTATAGGGAGTAAGGGGTACGTTGTTTATGCTGCATTTGACCGCGCGGGTGGGATAAAACCGGGTTCTGTGGTGGAGATTGCCGGGGTTGAGGTTGGTAAGGTAAAAAGCGTGGTCCTTGACAAGGATTATCAGGCACTGGTAGGAATCCAACTGCATAGAGATGTGAAGATACAGGAAGATGCCATTGCATCAATCAAAACTAAGGGGTTAATTGGAGAAAAGTATATACAGATTACTCCTGGAGGGTCTGAAAAACTTATTGCCAAGGGGGGGAAAATAAGGGATACGGAATCTGCTATTGATATTGAGGACTTGATATCCAGCTATGTCTTCGGTAAGGTGCAGTAAGGCTTTTTTGTTATTACAAAGAGGTCAATTCCACAATAGCGGCTGAAAACATAAGGCTTCGAGAGGAAAGATTGTTCACTTGAATCCTTGACCCTTTTTCAGCAGGTAAATAGGAGAAGAACCCGAGGTGTTAATGTTAAGATATACCCATTCGGAGGTTAGTTAGGTAATGTATATTAATAAAGGCTTTTTTTTGACGGTCTTATTACTCCCTCTCCTTGCCCCTGTATTTAGTCCTCCGGGGGTTTACGCCTTGAATGATAATGATAGGGACGCCCCCATTGAAGTTCAGCCTGAAACACTACCCACCGCTGAATATGAGGGTGTTTCCGACCCTTTTGAGGGTTTCAACAGGATTTCTTTTGAATTCAATGACAGGTTTTATTTCTGGATATTGAAGCCTGTTGCCCAGGGGTATTCATATATATTCCCCCAGGACATAAGGGTCGTAATCAGGAATTTTTTCAGAAATCTCAGCACCCCTATACGGATGGTAAATGCACTCCTGCAGGGAAAATTCAGTGGAGCAGCCACAGAGGTTGCGAGGTTTGGTATTAATACAACAGCGGGTGTTCTTGGTCTTGACGATGTTGCCGGGAGGGAGTTTCACTTGGAGAGTACAAATGAGGATCTGGGACAGACGCTCGGTTATTACGGGGTGGATAACGGCTTTTATGTTGTGTGGCCGTTTCTTGGTCCCTCTTCTCTACGTGATACCGTTGGTTTTGTGGGGGATATCTTCCTTGAACCACTGGATTACATATTTAAGATTGAAACAACAGCGAGTATCAGGGCTTATGTCCTTGTAAACGATGTATCATTACATCTCGGTGAGTATGAGGATCTAAAGGAGTCCTCAATTGATCCCTATGTTGCAGTGCAGGATGCATACATTCAGCACAGAAGGGATCAGATAAGGAAATAAGCTTTAACAAAAACAAAAGGAGGAAGCAGATCTGATGTTGAAATTTAATGTCCTGACCCTGCGTAGCAGGAATCAGAGGGATTGTTCAGGTACCCGAATTCCGGTCCTCGGCTCCGCAGTATATATATTTCTTCTTGCAAGCATTCTTTTTATCCTCTGTGCCGGACCTGCAGAGGCCGGTGCCCCTTTAGAGCAGATAAAGGGTACCGTTGACAAGGTGCTGGAGATCCTTAGGGATAAGTCATTTAAAAAACCGGGAATGGAGGAACTCCGGAGAAAGAAACTGAGGGAGACCATCGAGGCGAGATTCAACTTTGAGGAAATAGGCAGAAGGGCGCTTGGTCTCTACTGGAGGAAGAGAACCCCTGATGAGAGAAAGGAGTTTACAGCGCTGTTCAGTAGAATTATCGAGAAGGCATATATAAAGAAGATCGAGGCATACAGTGATGAAAAAATTGTATATACAGACGAGAATATTGACGACGGATATGCAACGGTCAGGACGAAGATCATTACGGCAGTGAATACGGAGATCCCGATTGAGTATCGCCTTTTGAGCAAGGAGGGCAGGTGGGAAGTATATGATGTCGTGATTGAGGGTGTGAGTCTTGTGAATAATTACAGAATGCAGTTCAGCAGCATCCTGCATTCAAAACCATACGCCTATCTCGTAAAAGTCATGAAGGCAAAGGTGGCAAAAAAGGATTGAAGTACCCGGAAGAGATGATAGAAAGGGTTCAGGGATTCGAGGGTTCGAGGGTTCACGGGTTTGTTTTGCAAAGATTCAGATAATAAATCCCTTCAACATTCTTTCAATATCTCCTGTATCCACTTGAATCCTTGGCCACTCATCGACTAATTTGGAGATGATCCAGTTTTCAATACCCCCAGTCTCTGCGGCGGGGAGGTTCACATAATAGTTTCCGGATCTGCTGATCTCGCTACGCTACCGCCTTCCTGACACGTCTTTATCCGCCCTGCATCGCCATCAATAGTGCCTGTATACCGGGATAGACCTTAATGTTGTATTGACTCTCGTAATACTATTAATAATAACAAGATGTTAGAGACATAATGCTAAAGTTATGCTTTAAGTTATCTTGCGCAGTCAAAGAATTAATCGGGGGTTAAATAGAGTCTGTGTATAAAGTCAGTCTCTCTATCTGTCATTCCGGCAGTCCTTAGGCCGGAATCCAGTCTTTTCAATAAGTTCCGGTTATCCCGAACGCTTTCGGGACATGACAAAAATAAAAAACGGCAATTTATACACAGACTCTATTTAGAATCTGTGTGTAAACTCAATTTTTCCATCTGTCATTCCGGCAGTCCTTAAGCCGGAATCCATGTTTCCAATGCTTTCTAAACCTGTTTTAGCATCTCATGAGAAGCTGAAACAATACCCCGGAAGTTTTCGGGGCACATGGTTAGGGGTGACAGCTTTGAGGGGAACCGAAATAAGGAGAGCCTGAATTGATTATAATGTCCGGAAAGTATTTTTCCGACAGTCATTGCGGGCACCCGGGGGTGCGTGGAGCAATGACTGTCGGAGGCCGATAATACCCCTACTTTACAATGCACCTTGCCGAAAGCCCCGACCTTTGGTCGGAGAGCCCGACTCTGACGATGTTATTTGACTTTTATATAGGCAAACCCTTTATCATGCAGCTCAACCACCCTTACCTGTCCTGATGGTATAACACTGACAAAGGGTTTCAATTTGCTCCTGGCTATATTTGTTCTCTGAAGGGTTATAGCGCACTGCTCCACCTTGAGATTGTATCCATCAACTAAACTCGCCATTCTTTCCTCGATGGACTTTGCCACCTTTGCCGGAATCTTCTTTTTTGCAAACTTTGTTCCCTTCCGGTCTTTTACCATAAACTGGACACAGGCTGAGTTGGAAACCACCCTTACATCATAAGGGATATTGTTGATAGTGTAGTAATTGACGAGATTGTAGATGTTGCGGAGCATGGCATCGACCCTCTTTGCTTTGCCGAAATCACAGTGATACATCGCCTTCCGAATCTTTTCTGCTGCGTTACCCGTACGGGGGCTGACCAGCAAACCCACAGTGATCAAAACCAATGCAATACCTGTGAATAACCTTCCTGCCTTCATTAATACCTCCTTGATTTTTTTTATATAATGCTACCCAAAAGGGGTACGGCCCGGATTTATGCTGCTGTGCATTGATAAAACACCCTCCTCAAATATACACGGTGACCGTTTACGGCCTTACATATGACCAGCCCTGTTCCTCCTTGGTCATAATCTCCAGCACTCCTGCCTGGACAACGGTTACACCACTGACAAGATCTTTTTTCGTAACCTTCATTTTATTCATGGTGTTCTTGCAGGCAACAAAACGGATCCCGTAAAACTGCAGGCTCTGCACCCTGTCCCTGAATGCCTTATTCTTGTTGAGAAGGAGTTTGAGCCCGGGTCCGTAAGCGACTATTTCAACCTCTACATTGTCCTGGCCCAGTGCTTTAACGACATTCATGGCATTGTTCAGAGCGATTTTCATTGTCCTGGGATTGTCATCGCTTACCTGAATAATGAGATGATGGGTTGGCCCTCCAGCCAGTGCACTCCCTGCGCCTCCCAACATAAACAACAGGGCAATCAATGGGAACAAAAATAAAACCGTTCTTTTCATTACTACGCCTCCTTTGCTTTCTTGTTTCTTGAGATTTGTGCTTCATCCAATCCGCGTATACACGGCACATGTTTAATAGCAGCTGAGCTTTTTAACAGGCGGAGATTTTGTGTCTTTTTAAATAGATCCTCCTAATGGAGACGCAAAAGACGTGCCTGATGAAATGGGGCGTACAGCGGGTTTACTGATAAAATATTTCGCATTTTACAACGGAAGGGGATAGTCGTGTAGGATTTTGCAACTTACATGAATCCATATTCCTTCAATTTTCTATAGAGGGTGGACCGGTCGATACCGAGTAACTCCGCCGCCCTGGATTTGTCACCGCTGTTTGCTTCAAGCGCCCTCAGTATATGGTCTTTTATCACCTCATCAAGGCTTCTCAATGGACTTTCGGGATTTTTGAAGGGCAGATAACTCAGGCTTTCAAGGGTGATCCGGTCTCCTTTCTCGATTATCATCGCCCGTTCAATCAGGTTGGAAAGTTCCCTTACATTACCAGGGAAGGAGTAGTTCTGGAGGTTTAAAAGCGCTTCCCCGGTTATATCCTTTATGCGGGGATTAATCCTTCCGAATTTTCTTATAAAGCAGCGTGCGAGCGCCTCGATATCCCCTGGTCTGGTTCGGAGGGGCGGTATGTGTATCCCGAAAACATTCAGTCTGTAATAGAGGTCTTCCCTGAAGGCGCCACTTCTGACCCCCTCTTCCGGGTCCTTGTTTGTAGCAGCTATTATTCTAACATCTACCGTTATCTTCCGCTCACCTCCAATCCTGTAATAGGCCTTCTCCTCCATAAACCTGAGGAACTTGGATTGAACCTGCAAGGGCATCTCGGTTATCTCATCGAGGAAGAATGTTCCACCCGATGACATTTCTATAAATCCACGCCGGTTCCTTTCCGCCCCTGTAAAGGAGCCCTTTTCGAAACCGAATATCTCACTCTCAAACAGGTTCTCCTGGATGTTCGAACAGTTTATACTTATAAAGGGGTTGTCTTTCCTGTCACTACAGGAGTGAATGAATCTTGATACCACCTCCTTACCGGTCCCTGTCTCACCGGTTATCAGTACGGTCGTGTCCGTCTTGGCAACCCTCTCTGCAAGGTCGAGGACCTTCCTCATCTCCGGGTCTTCGCATATTATGGTAAGGTTCTCCAACTCAATAGATTTATACTGTTTCAGTGTCTTCAATTCCTTAATTTTCTTGAGCTTTGATATCAGGAGGTATGAATCTACGGGTTTCAGTATATAGTCATATGCCCCCTGTTTGATTGCACTTACGCTTTCCTCGACTGTACCAAAGCCGGTTATGAGGAGCACCTCGGTATCAGGTGAGACGTTCTTGACCCTTTTAAGTACTGCAAGGCCGGCAATGTCGGGCATCTTTATGTCGCTGACAACCACGTCGTAAAAGCCCTTTTCAAACACTTCAAGCGCCCTTACCGGCGAGGTAAAACCGTCAACAGCAAATTCTTTTCTTAAAGTCCTCAGAAGTACCCTGTTCAGGGTATCATCGTCCTCAATAAGCAGGACCCTCATCCCCGTTCTCCTCAAAGCTTATTTCGATTGTTGTACCACGTTCAGCCGGTGAGTCGACCTTTATAATACCGCCATATCGTTTAACAATATTTTCTACGATAGAAAGACCGAGCCCGGTTCCCCTGTCTGGAGATTTGGTGGTATAAAAGGGGTCAAATATCCTATGGATATCCTTCTCCGGAATCCCTGATCCATTGTCTGATACCCTTAGAACTGCCCTGTTTCCCTCAGAAAATACACTGATGATGATCTTGCAACCGCTCTTGCATGCATCCATCGCATTTAGCGTAAGATTCAATACCACCTGTTCAAAGTGTATCTCTTTTCCTTTAATGAGGCAATCCCGGAGGTCATACGAGATATTCACTCCTTTGTCTGAAAGTTCAAAGAGGGGTTTTAGTTTGAGAACCACATCCTTGAGGTTTATCTCTGAAACATTACCGTTCTGATTCCAGATAGGGGATATCCTTTTCAGGTCATTCAGGATATTGACACACCGCAGCGCCTGTTCCCTGATTGTGGAGATATCCTCCCTCAGATGTTCATCCGTCTCCTCGTAAAGCATCCTCGAAAGCAGTATTATGGAATTCAGGGGTGTGTTGAGTTCATGTGAAAGTCCGGCCGATATAATCGCCAACGAAGATAGCCTGTCCATGGTATCGAGTTTCTTTCTCGATATTGTCAGCTCCTGTAAATAATTCTTTAATGAGGTGGCCATCTTCTGTATATTCCCGGCTATCTCATTTACCTCATAATCGCCCTTTACCTTGAACCTGTAGTCCAGGTCGCCATTGCCATACCTCTGGAGGGCATCCTTTATTGTCCTGAAAGGTCTGACAAACCTCCTTGAAAATGCCACGCCTGTAATAATACTCATCACGATCGCAATGAACATTATAAACAGGAAGTTCTTCTTGAGGGCATAGAGGTTACGGTAAAAATAGTCACCACTTACAACCGTACAGACCTTCCATACCTGTTCCTTGTTGTTGTAGGGGTATATGGTAGTAAATATCAGGAAATCATTCTTGCCCTTTATCTTGTACAGGCCGCTCTCTCTGTTGCGCAGGTAGGTTTCCGTATTTTTACCATAGATAGTGGAGAACCTGTAGTCGGTACCGTACTGGTTGGCAAACTCATATGTCTTTTTTTTATGGAAAACAAATATGCCGTCCCGTTCCTTATCCACAGTATTGAGCTCCACCAGAAAAGAGTATGCCTTTTCGTCGCCGATGATATTTGTAATAGCTGTATCTATAGCACTGCCCCAGAAGTTCACAATCAGAAAGCCGATCTTTTTGCCGGCGGAAAAATAGGGGATGATCGTTCTTATCATCGCGGGGCAAAACTTCTCGGTATCAGGCAGTTGTCCCCGCTCAAAGTTTGAAAAGAGCATAACCGGCTTTTTGAGCTTGAATGCCTTTTTATAAAAGCTCTTTCCTTTCAGACAGATTGGACGGTATTCATCTGCGCCACTGAGGTTGCTGAGCTCTCTCACAAAGATAAGGATGTCCCCCCCGGTGTTTAACACCCGGATTGCCTGGATAAGGGGAATAGACTGCTGGAGACCGAGAAATCGTTCTTCGATAATATGCCGTTTCTTGATATCACCCTCAAGGAACGCCTTTATGTCCCCGTCCTGGTATATGGCTGAAGTAATATTTCTTAAGCCGTTGAGGAAGTTATTAATTGATTTCTTGTTCTCGTCAACTATCAACCCCCCCTGTGAGTACATCTCCTGAAGCAGAGCCCTTCTTGTCTGGAAATAATAGACACTCGTGGTAATAATAAATATTATAGTACCCAGTATCCCTATATAGATTGAGAGTCTTTTTGCCATTTGCCAGCCGGGAGTTTTGGTTCTGTTTCCAACCGGGGGTCAAGCCGAACTCTCCGACCAAAGGTCGGAACTTGTCAGTTTAATGATGTGTTCTTGCCCAAACCATGAGTTGTCATCACTGAAATAAATCCAGGACGGGCGCTGAACCCTGTTTATTGTCATTCCGGCAGTCTTTAAGCTGCAATCCAGTGGTTTCCATGCCTTCCTGATGCACCGAACGCTTTCGGGGTATGACGACGAAAGGACATTTCCATACTAACTCTCGTTGGATTCTTAACCAAGTTCAGAATGACGGTAAGCGTCATTTTTCGATTCGGGCAGCAGCCTCATGAGTCATAATAACACAATTTGTGAGCAAATTTTAAAGTTCAATGCTTAACCTCGCTTGACCGGAACGCTCCCGGAAGTCGTTTTGAACTATGATTTAAATCATAGTTATTCCATGAGTATATGTATAGAATATAATCGTTTCCGGATAACCAGATATATAGCGTCGTTGTCATCCTGAATTTATCAGAGTTACAATCCTCCCGGTCTCTGCAGCGGGGAGGTTCCCTTCAGGGACAGCAATACACGGATCGGCTCACAGGCCACCGGGCTCAGGATATAATCTTGTGGATGTACAGAGAAAAACCGGCAGGGGAGATGAACATGGAAGAAAATGGAATAGTACCGGCGAGGATGAAAGAGCGGATAACCCTCCGGCTCAGGTCACTTGAGCCTTTCTCTCCGGAACTCACATCCGCACAGATAGGCGTAATAGCGGATGTAGCTGAACGGTACGGTGCGGGGATTGTCCATGTTACACCCCGGCAGTGTGTTGAAATACCCGATGTGGAAACCGCATACCGGGAGGATGCCCTGAGGCTTCTCTCTTCATATTCTCTTTACCCGGGCTCCTCGGGGAGATACATGAGAAACGTGATTGCCTGCTCGAGATGGTGTCTCTATAACGTCACACCGGTTAGTGATCTTGCAAAGAGGCTGAATAACCTCTTTGCTGAAGCGGTTCAGCCGGGCAAGACAACAATATCCCTTTCAGGGTGCGGCTTCTCCTGTGTCCGTTCAAAGACATCCGATATCGGAGTGATAGCAAGGGCGGAGATAGAACTCACCGATATAAAATGCAAGAGATGTTCCCTCTGTGTAAAGGCGCCCCTTGGCTGTCAGGTTGATGCAATAACCCTTACAGAGGACGGCCTGGTAATAGATACCGAAAGATGCGTTCGGTGCGGTTTCTGTGCAAATGTCTGCAGACCCCGCACAATCATGGTGAAATCAAGGAGTTTCGACCTCTTCATCGGAGGAAAAGGCGGGATAAAACCAAAAGAGGCGGTTTTTTACAAAACCGTCTCATCGGAAGATGAACTGATCAGAGAACTGGGGCGTGTCCTTGACAGATACAGCGATATGGCTCGAGATGGTGAAAGGATAGCCGACCTCCTCGAAAGGGAAGGGCGAGAGATACTGGAGGTTTAAGATGGAAGACAGCCGTGAAGAGTTTAAACTCGAGATGCCCAAAGTAGGGGTCATCAAGGGTGTGCTTGCAAAGGATATAGAGGTGGTCGGTGACAGGGTTATCAACCTCCGGACATGTGCAAGGCCTTACAGCAATACCTATTCTGTAACACAGCTAAGAACAATCAAGGATGTCAGTGAGCGCTATGGATCAGGGAAGGTGCATCTGAGCCCCAGACACAACCTTGAGATCCCTGAGATAAAACAGAAAGAACTCGACGCTGCCCTGAAGGAACTCTATATAGCAGGGCTTTTTCCCGGTGGTGCAGGTACCTCGGTGAGAAACATTTTTACCTGTCCCGCCTGGTGTTCAAAGGCCATAATGCCTGTTCAGGAGCTTGGGCTGATGGTGAGCAGCAACTTCGGGGACAGGGACATGCCGAACAAGGTCACCATCTCATTTGCAGGATGCTCCAACGGCTGTTCGAGACCGCATAACTGTGATATCGGCATTATAGCCATAGCAGAAGTGGAGGTTAGCCCCAAGAGGTGCACCGATGGTTGCAATGACTGTCTCGCTGCATGTCCTTTTGATGCGATAGAGACAGGAAACGGCGGTATCGTTATAAATGATAAATGCCGATACTGCGGCAGATGTGTTTCTTCATGCGGGGCGGAACTCCTGAGGTTTGGCAGGACCGGGTTCAGGGTGCTCATCGGGGGGAAGGAGGGCTTCAATGTAAGATTTGGAAGGGAGTACGCCCGTTGGGTCGATGGTTTCGAGGTCCTTGAGATTGTTGACAGGGTGCTGGGGAACTATCAGAAAAAGGCCGCTTACAGGGAAGGCAGTGAGAAAAAGATGGAGAGGCTCTCAGAGGTGATCGAGAGGGTAGGCTTTGATATGTTTATGATGTAACACACCACTATGCACCTTGCCGAAAGCCCCGACTTTTGGCCGGGGTCTTTTTTTGAACTCCGGTAGTTGAACCTGTCTAAGAATTAATAAAACAATACTGTTTGTCATGCTGAATTCATTTCAGCATCTGATAGAATCAATGTGTTGTCGAGTTGAGTAATGAAAAGTTTTTGGGAAAATTAGCAAATTCCTATCACCTCACCTATCATCCGCCCACCTAAATATAGCAGATCTTTTCACATCACCTACTTGCAGGAAGCTCTTAAAGATTTTTTAATACGGCCGATATATACAGGATGATTCTTTCGTGAAAAAGTTGAAATAACACAATTATCGTTAAATGAAAGAGCTTTTGTCCTAAAGTTTTTAATTATTTGTCCGATATAACCATATGAATAGTGTCTGTGCATAAATTACAGTTATTTGTCATTCCCGCAAGCAAAGCGCACCGGGAATCTTTCTTAGAGAACGATTCCGGACAAGCCGGAATGACGGAAAAACAACAACTGTTCGACTTTATACACAGGCTCTAAATAGAAATAAGCCTGTTTTCAGAGGCCTGTTAAGAAAATCGTAACAGAGGGAGGTAACGATGAAAAGGAATGCTGTCACAATAGCTGTATCTTTTTTACTAACATTAGCCGTGTTTGTCCTGATGGATGGCCATTTTTTAAGTAAACGGGCAGAGGCGTCGGAGTTAAAATGGGTTGGCTGTGGAATCACCAAGAAGGCATTCATGAAAGAACTTGCAGCAGCATATGAAAAAAAGACTGGAACAAAGATAATTATCAAAGGCGGTGGTGCAACAAAGGGAATCAGGGCAGTGGCTGAAGGAGTTGCAGACCTTGGTGGTACCTGTAGACACAAGATAGATGTTCCTGAAGAGAAGGCAGCAAAGCTTCACCAGGTTGCATGGGATGCACTTGTAGTTGTGGTAAATAAAGACAGCCGGGTTGATAGTATTACAACAGAGCAGATAAAGAAGGTACTCACAGGCAAAATAAAGAACTGGAAGGAGATTGGAGGGACTGACTCTCCAATAAAGCTGTATGTAAGAAAAGGCAGAATCAGTGGTGTTGGATTAATGGTCAGAGAAGTAATATTTAATAATCCTGATCAGGAGTTTTCTCCTGATACAAAGATTAAAAGGAGTTCAGGCCCCTTGGAGCGAGCTATCTCACATGATCTTTATGGAATCGGGATGACGGGTATCTCAAGTGCAAAGAAGAGAAAAAAACTCAAGATTCTTAAGATTGATGGTGTAGCTCCAACAAAGGATAATATTATGTCGGGTAAATATCCCTTTTATCGTCCCCTATATCTCGTTACAAAGGGAAAACCTGCTGGAGAGGTTAAAAATTTCATAGAATTTGCATTAGGGCCGGAAGGACAGACTGTCATCTCCGGACAGGGGACAGTGAATCTCGAAGAAGGAAAAGTGCTGGGTATCAAGTAGAGGTTTTGATTAATATTTAGAGATACTTACTTCTCTAAAGAGAGGTGATATTAATGATTCTACAGAATACAAAGATTTCTCACAAGCTAATCTTTATGACGGTTACCGGGCTTGTCATTATCGGTCTGTTCGCATGTGGCATTGTACTGATGGGAAAGGACCAGATTGATGCCTTTGAGGATATCTATAATACGAAACTGGTTCCCCTTGACAACCTGAGGAATATGCAGTTGATCTTTAGAGAGATAGATTATCAGATGGTGGGTGTAATAAGTTCAGCAGAATCGTCTGAGGAATCGGGTAAGCATCTCAGGAAGGCAGTGAAGAGACTCGCCGGTTTATGGACTGTGACAAAAGAGAAGTTGTCCAGTGATAAGATTCTACCTCATGAAAAACGGTTTGAAGAAGCTCTTGTGGAATTCGGGAGGATGGCCGGTCAACTCCAGGCAGCTTATGATAAGGATGATATAGACGCCGTTGACCTTGTTCACGAAAGGTGGCTTGACCTGAAACCCATTATCTTCAAGACTATAGATACAATGGCAGAGATACAAAAGAAGGAGGTTAATGCTTTTTATATAACAAGAAACCGGACAATATCAAAGGTTATCCTGGCCGTTATCTTTATCTCGATCCTGAGTGCTCTCTTCTTCCTGGCCTTTGCCTTTATGATAATTCGATCGATAAACAAGCCGATAAGGACCGTTGTTGAAGCGGCAGTGCAGGTTGCAGGTGGTGATCTTACGCATACAGTAAGACTTAATACCGGAGACGAGATGGGCAAGATGGCTGCAGAACTGAATAAAATGCTTGCAAATCTCAGGGATGCTTTTTGCGGGATTGCTAAAGACGTTGAAACTACCTCCTCTCATGCTGAAAGACTCTCAGGCTCATCGGAGGCCCTCCTGAGTAATACGGAACAACAGAGGTCACAGGTAGAGCAGGTCGTAGCTGCGTCAACCGAGATGTCACAGACCATTTTGGATATGGCTAAAAATGCTGCTGATGCCTCTGAGGCAACAAAGGACTCTTATGATATGGCAAGGACAGGGAAAGAGGTTGTTCACCATACAGTGGATAGTATTACAAGGCTTGCCGACAGTGTAGGTGATGCATCCAGGACGATCGAAAATCTCGGTAAGAGTTCGAAAGAGATTGGCGAAATTGTCTCCGTGATACAGGATATTGCAGACCAGACCAACCTTCTTGCACTGAATGCAGCAATAGAGGCAGCACGGGCAGGAGACCAGGGGAGGGGATTTGCCGTGGTAGCTGATGAGGTGAGAAAGCTTGCTGAGAAGACTGCAAGGGCAACTGAAGATATTGCTGAGAAGATAAAGGCCGTCCAGGTAGAGACAAAGGACTCTGTCTCTGTTATGGAGATGGGAAAGTCATTGGCTGAGGAGACAGTCTCTACTGCAAGGGAGGCAGAGGATGCCCTTCGCAAAATAGTGGAAAGCTCCGATAGGGTTATGGATATGGTTCGGAGGATTGCCACTGCCACTGAAGAGCAATCGTCGGCATCGGAACAGGTCAGTCAGAGTATGGAACATATATCAGGGGTAATAAGTGACATCGTCAGATTATCGGAAGAGGTGAGAGGGTCAGCATCTGAACTATCATCCCTTTCTCAGGCAGTAAGAAAGCAGATCAGGTGTTTTAAGACGGACGGTAATGGTAACAGTGAGGCTGCCCGTATCAGTGAAGTTCCGGGTGTTGAGGACTATAGCCTGATAAGTAACTGAAAATTGTAAGATGCAAAATACGAAATCTAACTCATGTAGTATACAGCGGATTCTTCAACGCCCAGGTCTTTGGATGTTGAGGTTTTTCACCTTTTGTGTTAACATTTAAACATGCTTCAAAAAGCAAATTCTTATCACTATCCCCTTTCATCTCTCTATGGTTTGAATAGCTGCGTCGATCTATTTCGAGTTCAATGTTGCCGCGCAGTGATGGTGTCCGTGGATGAGATAAGATAAAGGAGGTTCCAATGAACAGGGTGAGTATTCGGGCGGTCTTTTACATCGTTGTTTTAAGTATTGTCTTGTCCGTCTCCTATAGCTACAGCGGGCAGCGGTATTATCCCTTCAGCCTTGGAAAACATTCGATAGAAGGGAATCAAATAGAGTTTTCATTCCCTTCACCGCCACCGACTAAGACCCTTTACCTTTTTAATTACCGATGGAAACAAAAAGAGCCTTATAAGAAGGCCAGATTGGTGGTAAACCTATATGACAAAGCCAGGAAGCTCATTGCCGCCGGTGAAAGCATATGGGTAAAGATGCAAAGCGACTCTACACGTTTCGATCATGTATCATTCGGATCAATTTCCATCAGAGGGATAACACAAGGTAGAATTAAAGATGTTGCCTATTTCTCGATCTACCTGCAGGAACCCCCCGGGAGAGACTTGATTACTTTAGATGATAGTCGGCCGGAGGTAGGCTTTGGAAGACGGGTCATTGCTGCGATCAGACAGGGGAAAGAAGCTTACATAAGTCTTTTCGCCGGCCAGCCGCTGTCACAGCAGCAACGAAAGGCGGCGGAATATGAATATGAAATGATGATGAAAGTCCTCTCGGGTGACCTCGATATCGTAAGCGTCCTTCCCATGAAACCGAGTAATGCCGTAGATGTCCGGTATCCCTGTCCGGAGCCGTTCTATATGACATTCGGTCCGCGCCTTGAACACAGTGAAGTGGTAGAGGGCGGACAAACAACGACCACTGTAACTCTATCACTGCCAATCGGAGAAGTAAGTGGAAAGTGGCGCATACTCTTTCCGGAATAAGCAGAGATATGCCTGATTGCTGTCCTGTCAAGGGCTGCATGACTTATTTGAACCAGAGCCTGTTTTTATCTTTTTCTTATCTCAAAAGTATCTCAAAAGAACTCTTGTGTAAGCTCTTTAATTTCTATGGGTGATTTGCTTGCGGGAATTATCATTTTATAACATTCTGCTTCACCTATAGCATGTCTATGTATATCTGCAATTTCCCCTTGAATATCTTTAGTGTTATTGCATTTTGACAGGTTTTTTATTTCTTTGACAAGATCATGAGATGTTCTCCAGGCAAAATCTGCAGGTTTTATTTTTTGTATTCTAAAATCCTGCGTGTTTGTCCGATGTATATAAAAATAATACCTTATATTCCCCTCTCTTGCCAGTTGATGATCATCGTATATCTTAGCAATTGGAAATCTCTTAATGATATATTTACCTAAAAAAGAAAATAATTTGAACAGTATCTTTTCAGTATAATTAATATTTTCGAAGAATCTCGTTTCCAAGGGCTCACGGAATAACAGTGCAAATGGATTTATGTTCATATTGATATCATTTAGATAGGCTTTGCCCTGATTGTCTATAATAAGCATATCATCTGACAGGGCTCTGAAAGAATCGTTCTCCATAAGCATAAAATTCAAGATCGAAGTTTTCCCGCAGTGGGAAGGACCTGCAAAAATATAAACGCAATTATTTGAATCTGCAACAGCGCTTGCATGCATGTAAGACTGACCTTTTTCCATTATCACATGTTGTGTTGTACATAAAAAAACGTCATACAAAAGTTTTGCAGAAAGATATTCATCAAAGGTAAACAAGTTTTTAAATAATAAGACAGAACATGTTCTCTGCATATTTTCAGGCAGCACTCTCAGCAGTTTAAATGGAAGAGGTGTTTTTATAAAAATAGTTACTATAGTTGGCCTATCATTACAGATATAAACATCAAAGAATATATTTTTAAATTTAACATCGAAATTGTCAGGACGCATATTTGCCTTAATTTTTTCCGGAAAGCGATAAACTATGTCTATTTCGTCACAGTTGAGTTCTTTAGAAAAGGATATTTCCCTCTCTATTTCTCTGTAGAGTTCTTCTGAGCCTTCGATGCAAATAATTGCATTGCCAAGCTTTGTTTTTATTGCCGATGTATTCATATATGTTTAATCTCTCAATCAGGCCGAGCATGGTAGAGTATTACCAGACATTGAGAAATGGAGGTGCAAAATGCTCAACAAGGAGAAGGGTGTCAACAGCCCGTTTGAGTTCCTCTATTTTAACAAGTTGAACTTTTCAGTGTATTGGATGACTGTCCAAACTAAAGCGGAATGGCTCCATGTGAGCGGTGAGACGGAGAGAGGGGAACCGTTTACCGGATGTACCTGCTCGGCAAGCACACCGGAGGAAAGCGCATTCTGTCCGCACCATTCAAGGTAGGGAAGTGCTTCGTGAAGTTCCTTCAGGTTTTCAGCGCGGGTGATAAAGTACTCCCCTAACCAGAGCGTCGAGATAAACCATGGATTGCCGGGGATGCCTTTTGGGCTATCATCCGCCAATTGATAGATATCCGCCTGGTATCGGGCACAACCTTCAATCGGAGTTTTAAGCCATAATTGTTGGCGTATTGCCTTCATTGTTTCAACCATCCATGGATCGTTGGGAGGCAATGCTCCCAGAGTAGCGAGTCCCAACAGACTGACGTCAATCACTTCATCGAGTTCATAGCCCTTACCCTTCCTGAAACCGGAGCGGGCATACCTCTTCAGACCGGGGTGGTACAGATGCCTGTTGAGTCCTTCCTTCATTTGATCGGCCACTTTGTCATATTTCTTGGCCAGGAAGGTATCATGGAAGAGTAGCGCAAAATTTGCCGCTGCCCTGAGGCCAGCGATCACGGCTGCAACAGTAAAGGCGTGCACTCCGTAACGCTCTTCCCAGAGATCATAGGAAGGTATGGGTAATAGAGTCTCGGGATCCCGGTACGTCACCAGAAAGTCGGCTGAGGTTTTAATGAACTTATTGTAGAAAGGCCTGATGAATTCTACGTCTTTCGAACTCTGGTAGTGTATCCAAAGTGCCCAGAGGATCAGAGCTGTTGAGTCTTCCTGTATGGGGAGCACCTCCTTTCCATCCACTAACCATGGGTGCCAGTTACTCGCCAGTGATCCGTCAGGATTATAATGCTGGTAAAGGTATCCCTCCTCAGACAGAACACGGGAGCAAAAGTCAAAGAATTTCATGCACACATGCGAGTAGCCTGCTCTTGCCAGGGCAGCGGCTACGTAAGCCCCGTCGCGGCCCCACATGTAAGAATATGTATCCCTTCCAAAACGGACTATATCCGAGTCGTTTGCGGCTATTATCGCTCCCCGGTTGTCGATCTGCGTTTTTAAAATGAGGAGGCTTCGGTTGAAAATATCAGTGACTGTTTTGGGAAGATCTGCAAATGATCTGGATTCTTTTTGTACCCATGCTTTCCAGTAGTCAGACGACCGCCTGATCAGTTTTTGTGGTGTCTTCTCCAATACATCCCGATTGAGTTGGGCCACCTCATTGTAATGCGTGCCTGCCGCAATCCAGTAGAAACACTCCGCCTTCCCGCCGGAAGGCAGGTTCAGCCATATTCCTATTGTTGAATCGGCAGAGCCCCAGGAGATCTGGTTTCCGCTGAGTTTGCCGTCCTCGGCGTCTCTCCAGGTTCCTTCCCTTCCCCGTACCTCCTTGTCTCCGCAGGCATAGTAATCTACCCCGGACTTTCCGGACGCAGAACAACTAATGAGAAAGTACCGGTTGGCTTTGTAGTGAATGATTGAACGTGTCCGTGGATCAAAATAAGCCGTATCACCTATATCATTGCCGTAAAGGTGAAAGTCGTGGTTGAAAAAGAGCCTTACCTGACGCTCATTCCCTTGCAGGTTCTTCACTTCGACCTTTTTAATATATACGTTCAGGTCGATGTCGACCACATCGTGGCAATGCAGTTCAAGCCCCAGTGTCTCGTTTTTCAGCAGGACACTGGTAACGAGGCTGTTATCATGATACCTCAGGTCCTTTTCCCATTCCGTACCCATCCATGAGCAGCGTCCATCCACCCAGACTCCGAACCGGAAGGGGTTTCCTCTTGAATGGTTCTCCTGGCCTATTAAAGGGAAATACACATCCCTAATCTGATAATCCAGGTCAAAGTTAAAAAGAAGATTACCGTTGCTTACCGGAATGTCTTTGGGCATGGGTTTCTTATGTGGCTAAGCTGCCATGCTGGAGAGGTTTTGGAAGATAGCCGATTAATAGTCGGCTGTAGCTGTTTGATACTTTATGGTCAATTGCTATATGTTGATACAACGTTGAATATTTATAGGCCATACTTGCTATGGAGAAATGATTCTGCACATGTCTCCGGCATTCAGAAGGATCAATACTGTCGATGCGCTTAACCGCCTTAATCATGGCACTCATGGAATCCACCACAAATCCTGTTTTCCCGTCCACCATTATTTCCGGAACAGCGCCCTTATTGAATGCTATGGCCGGCGTGCCGCATGCCATTGACTCGATCAGGACAAGTCCGAACGGCTCCCCCCATTGTATGGGGAATAAAGTGGCCCGGGCATGCCGGTACCATTGCTTTTTATGCGCGCTGCTGATCTCTCCGATATAGATAATCTGCTTGTCGCAGTCCAGCAACGGCTTTATCACCCGTTCATAGTAGTCACTGTTAACGGGCTGTTTGCCGACATCAACAAACAGGTCGATTGAGTTTTTCAGCTCTGCAAAAAACTCCCTGTCTGCGGTTTTGTCCTGGACACAGCCGGCGATGATAAGTTTGGAACCTGTTCTTTTGGCAACTTCTATGGCCTTATCCTGTCCCTTGTCACGGGTTACCCTGCCGATAGTGAATAAATAGCTTTCCTTGTCGGGATTCTTTTTGACCGGGTAGTTTTCCACTTCAACTCCATGGTATACAACATCCTTTGTGTTCAACCCATAATACTCCCGTTTCTGATATTCGCTTATCGGAACACAATGCACCTGGGAAGATGACAAGGGATTATACCAGCGCCGACGGACTCCTTCCATCAGGTAGTCTTTTGCAGCTACGTGAAGGGTCATCACGATCGGCACATGCATGCTGGATACAGCATTATAAATGTACTCAAGCGTTTTTAGATCATGCGTGTGGACGACGTCGATGTCGCCCATCCTTGCCCTGTCCAATGCCCTTGAAAGGTGCATGTTCATTGTTTTGCGTCGTTCCGGGGTGTTTTTGCTCCAATAGTCACCGATGCTTTTCTCAACAGTCACGTAATGTTCCCCGGCGACTCTGGAATCGCCTGAACAGGCAACAATCGATCGGTGACCTAAAGAATGGAGTCCCTTGTCGATATTATGAATAACCGTTTCTATGGGACCATAACCAAGGTCCGGCTTTATAGGCTGGTTAAGAGTTGCCACGTGTAGCACCGTCAGTCTTTTATTTCTCGCTTTTATTGCCATGATAGCGTTCTCTTTCTAAAGGGTAGCTTTCTGCAAGAATGGCTACGAATTAATGGTGAGAGTTTTATAAGAACTCTATTAAGTATAATATAAAAATGCAGTAAATTACAATACGCAGCATCTGGTATGAAAGATCCGACAAAAAAAGGAACACCAGGGTCAGCCCTTGAACCGTGACAAAACAAGCATCATATGATAAAATAGCGGCATGGTGCGACCGCTGAGAGTAGAGTACGAAGGGGCAGTATATCATATCCTGTCGAGAGGGAATCAGGGCGAACAGATCTTCTCTGATGATGGTGGTGACAAAGAGTATTTTATAGAGATACTCCAGCGGGCAGTGCAGAAGTATGGTATCGAAGTCTATGCATACTGCATCATGGGGAACCACTATCATCTACTCATAATCAACGCCGGAGGGAGAACTCACAAAGGCGATGCACTATATCGGGTCGAGCTACGGGAGTTATCTGCGGAGATACCGTGGATTGACGGGCCATGTCTTTGCAGGTAGATACAAGTCATTGTGCGTAGAGAAAGAGACCTACCTCCTGGAATTAAGCAGATACATCCACCTCAATCCTGTACGGGCAGGTATAGTGAAATCTCCCGGGAAGTATCCGTGGAGCAGCTACCGGTACTATATCGGAAAGAAGCAGTGCCCTGGTTGGCTGAGTACTGAATGGTTAATGGCTGAGTGTGGAAAAAGACTGAAGACAAGGCAGAGGAAATACAGGGAATATGTAGAGTCAGGGGTAGCGAATCAACCAAGGTATCCGGTAGAGAAGATAGTGGGACAGGCAATCCTTGGGAGCAAAGAGTTTGTCAGAAAGGTATTAGAGGGATTGAAGAAGGAGCGAAGCCTGAAAGGAGTGACCGCAAAGAGGGTATTCGAGGGGAAAGTGGAGTTAGATGAGCTGTACCGGGAAGTATGTGAGTATTATGGAATAGAAGGCTTGAAGAAGATGGGAAAAGTTAAAGGCTCAGAGCAGGGCAGGGCGCGGGAAATGTTTGTATATTTGGCAAAAGGGCATACAACGGCATTAAACAGAGAGATAGCAGCGCGGGTGGGGGATGTCAGTCCATCGGTAGTGAGCCATCAATATAAAAGGACAGGCAGGAAGATGCAAGGAAATAAGAAATCGACAAGGCAATGGAGAAAAGAGGCTAAAGACCTTACTTCACGATTCAATGGCTGACCCCGATCCGCACGAGGTGAGGGGCTTAGTAATGCATAAGTTATGCATAGTATGCAGGATGTCCCCTAAAGTCCTTATGTCATCCCGCTACTCTGATTCGATATATCCCAAAAGGACCTGAGACTGAAAAGTCTCTTTGAATTTCTGATTTCCTGAGAGGGTTATGTGCTTTACCCTTTTTGCAATGTGGCAGGCCTTCTGAAAAGCCGATTTTGACAATGCCATCATTACGGCGCCGGTTGCTGCGGCATTACCCACGTTTTGAATCTTGTGCAGTTCTATAGGCGGAAGGAGTCCGATTGTCAGTATATCCTTTGGATCGATCCGGCTCGCAAAGACGCCTGAAAAGAAAATTGCGTTTAACTCATCGGCCCTCACATTAACGAGAGCGAGTAAGGTTTCCACCGCAGCCCTTGTTGCGGCTTTCGCAAGAATGAACTGTTGCACATCATCTTCGCTTACACTCACATCAGGTGAAAGAATCATCTCTTGACCTGATTTGCCCCGATGCACTAATTTTTGAGGAATTATCCCGGGAACCACGGCACCAAAGCGATCCAGAGCGCCGGCTCTAAGTAGCTCACCGATAAGGCTAAAAAGCCCCGAACCGGTGATGCCGATGGCCGACTTGTTCCCGATCACCGAAATTTCAAAAGCCTCGTTATCGAATGTTACATGCTCGATAGCTCCTTCAACTCCTCTCATCCCGCAGGAGATACCCACTCCCTCAAATGCAGGTCCTGCAGCCGTGGAACAAGCGATCATTGTTTCCTTTGTCACGACAACTACCTCAGCATTCGTACCTATATCTATGAGTATGAAGGGAGGTTCTTGATGCTGAACCGAAATCGCTAAAAAGGCAGATACAGTGTCCGAACCTACAAATCCTCCAATAACAGGAGGGATATGAATTGTAACTCCCTCCAAAGGACCATTCTTAAATAGGGAAATGTGAATGGGACCGTCTATATCCGATTCATAAGGGTTTCTACCTAACTTATCGGGACTCAGCCCCAACATAAGCGTCTCCATTGCAGTATTCATCACCACCACAACATCGGTTATCTTTTTGCCTTTACCTGCTGTCAGTTCAGCAAGCTTTTCGATATCCGAAAGAGTCAGCTTCATAAAGGTTTCTTTTGCGTTATCTCCATGATGCGAACAATAAGCAAGGCGGGTCATCACATCAGCCCCAAAAATTGATTGACTATTGGCAATCGTTACAGATGCAATAAGTTCCCCCATTAGAGGGTCAAACAAATGACCGACTATATTTGTGGTACCCAAATCAACTGCCAATACCAAACCTTCAGAGGGATGCTCTTGCCATGGATCAAGAGGGAAACTTAGATCTTCTATTTTCAACTTGTATCCGGAAGACAATGCCGGTTTGGGGATTTCCACGATCACATCGGTCTCCGGGTAAAACCCGCAAGCGAGCCTTATCCCTTCATTTATCTCTTCAGTGGAAAGGTGGGCATGTTCAAATTCTGACAGGGCGGGAGCCTTGCTAATAATACGAACCTTGCATTTTCCACAAATACCTTGGCCTCCGCAATATGAGTTTAAACTGATTCCTGCTTTTGTTAAAACCTGGAAAAGATTCTCTCCCGGTGAGACATGTAATGTTGTCCCTTGGGGAAGGACGGTTATTCTTGCGGTGCCATTCATGCAATTTTGAATAGTGGATGGGACAAGTCCGGACACTTACCTCTTTCCATTGCGGACTGAGCGAGGGCTGCTTCCACCATCGCTACTGCCGGGAATACCGTGTCGGCGAGGACCATCGGGCCATAAATTACAAATTCCCCCCCCCAAGCAACGGTAAGAGCGTTTATCACTGCTATTGCAGGTTTTTTAAAATTGTCCCCAATCTTGGCTTTTAGACCGGACCATGTACTGATCGCATTATGGGCTGCTGTGCCAGGCAGATATCCCATCTCTTTTGCCTTTGACATGACCTCCATAGCTACCCCCATTGAGGGCAAATCGATTATCCCGGGATCGACGAGGAATTCGGTTACACCCTCTGCCCCGAGTTTGGCGATAAGACCATCCTCCTTTGTCATCATTCTTATTTTGCCTTCAGCCGAAAAGTCTGAGCTTTCAACCAGCAATACCACCACAGCTTTAACTCCGCACTCCCCGATTGTTTCGAATTCTTCTCTCGTGCTTTCCTGAGAAATGCTATTGTAGATGACACGATTGGAGAGGTCATTGGCAGCCATGTGGCGAATTCCTTCTATTTTCACGACGCTGCTGGTACCATCCACCATTATAGGGCCTTCGAAGTTTTCCACGATAAAGTCCAAGTAGGTCTTCATAGCCTTTGGCGTAGATGCGATCACATCAATACAACAGGGGATTCCGGTAATTTCCGACCACTTTGATTGCAGATTGATCAACCTTTTTGCTTCATTTTTGTCGAACTGACCGGTGAGCGGATCACTCACTATCTTCTGCCTGTCGTAAAAGATGCTTCCAGCAAGAAGGGCAGGCGTATCGCCTAAATCCCCGCCCATATTTATTCCACAAACACTTCTCATTTTCACTAAAGCACCTCCATGATTTCTTTAAACTTGCATCCCATATTTTCGCAAACTTCATCCACTGCCTTGCTTAGAACGTTACTGAGAAATTCGGCTTTAAGATCCATAAAAATCAAAGTCACACTTAAAACCATATTTCCACCACTATAGCTTCCGTCACTTCGTAGCGTTATCTCTGGAGGGGTGAGAGTTGATGAGCCAAAAATGCTTCCGCCGGAAAATTCCATAAAAGCCTTCAAGTGTCCCAAAGCATCAGGGGGCAAGTGTCCGGCACAATTGTTTAGTAGAGATCTAATAAGTTTTTCCGGACTGCCTGAATAGGCATGTACTTCCCATTTCTTGGAATTAGAGGCAAATTCCATTAAAACACCTCTTTGAGAAGCAAATCAGGGACACCTTTTCTGGCACTTATTCGATAAACAGGTGCACTGTGGGGCAATATCCTCAATAGAGACTCAAGTTCATCCAGGTTTTCGTTTGCCACCGCATCCATTTTGTTAAGAAGAATAATGTCAGCTGTTTGTACTTGACCCTTTATGAGAGGGCTGACAGCCTTAACAAGAATCGGAAGTCTGGCTCCGTCAAGGACCAGTACCTTCTTCCCAAGCCTTCCAGCGTGTTTTTCTATGGTTTCAAATAGGCGGGGTGCGTCAGCCATTCCGGATGGCTCAACGAGGATATATGCTAACCCGGTATCTTCCATGAGAGCATTCAGGGTACTGATGAAATCCCCGACAATTGAGCAACAGATGCAGCCGGCAAATATCTCCCTGACAGGAAGCCCTGCAACGCTTATAAGCTTTCCGTCAATGGGAACCTTCCCCGCCTCGTTGACCACTACCGCCACTTTGTTCCCGGAAGCAACAATCCTTTTGGCAAACTCCATCATCAGCGTTGTCTTGCCAGACCCCAGGAATCCGTAAACGACAATTATTTTAATGCCTTTATCAGGCATTTCCGGCCGGTCTCGGGTAGGACTCGCGGATGAAAGATACACTCAGATCATCGTTATAAACGGTGTCCTTGGCGGCTTGAACCATTGCCAGGATATTTACCTCGGGAGTTCGTGGATTAAGGTCACAGCCTGAACCCAGGATAAAGCCGGAACCGTTTCCCGCCTCCTCGATGACGTCCCGGCATTTCCAGTAAACAGCCTCCGGGGTCCCGTAAAGCATATAATCGATTGGATGGACATTGCCGGAAATGCAAATCTTCTTCCCGACTTTTTCCTTGCATTCCTTCATACTGATAGGGTGGTCAAGCTGTAATGCAAGGGCACCCACACTTGCCATCTGATCCCATATCAGAGAAGTATCAGCACAGGTATGGTTTACCCCCACAACGCCCTTGGACCAGGAAAATTCGAATATCTCCTTTAGGTAGGGGGCTGTGAATTCTGCATACTGTTCGGGAGACAGAATGGTGTTTGAGGAGAAGGGCTCGAGAGCGACAATGGCATGCGACCCTGCCTTGATCAGCTCTTCCCAGTAAGCGAGGGAGACGTCCGTACAGATGCGAAGAAGTTTGTGTACCCATTCCGGGTCTTCAAACGTTGCAATGAGAAGTTGCTCGGGGCCGTAAAGCTGGCTGGCGGTTGTAAACGGTCCACCGGTTACCGGTACAATGATCTTCGTGTTGTCGAGCTTTTTCTTCAGAAGTTCGATTTCCTTGCAAACATAGGGCATCCTTCCGTCATTTTTGGGATTGGGCATTTTGAGCTTCTTGATGTCGCTTTTGTCTTTGATAAAATAATCAACTACTACCGGCGTGTGTTCATAAACTTTCACCTTGGATCCGAGGCATTCGGCTTCAACAAAAAGATCGGTCCCGGCAACTACTGCATCATCTTCAAACCTCTCAGCCCCGGCAAGCTTCCCCTCTACCATTTTTTCGGGATTATAGAGGCACTCCTCAGTAGGGAAGCCAGCCACCCTCAATGACCGAACGATGGAAAGCGTAGTTACCGGTACACGGTCCGGTTTCTCAAGTTTTATTGCTGCAACTATCCTTTCCAATGAATTCATCTTAAATACCTCCTTTTTATCGTGAAACATTTGCTTTGTTTTTTATCAAATTTCGAGCCCAATGAGTTTTTCTGCTGCGTGAACAGCCGTTGGGGCGTCAAAGCCACCGTAAGCGTCGGCCCCGATTTTTACAGCCACTTTCTTGCTGGTAGCCGGGCCGCCGATAAGTATTTTCGCTTTTATATGCTCGGCCTTGGCCAGTTTGCAAACCTCTTCCATCTTGTCCAGGCAGATGCTCATGATGAGTGACATGCCTATGAGGTCGGCGTTCACCTCTTTTGCCTTGTCGATGAAAGCCTGTGAATCTACGTCCACACCAAGGTCGTAGACCTTAAACCCGTTCGCCTTCAACATCATACCGACCAGGTTTTTGCCGATGTCGTGCAGGTCCCCTTTTGGAGTACCAAGAACAATTGTTGCCTTGTAGTTCCTTTTCTTGCCTGCAAGCTTTCCTTCCACAAGTGCCTGCCCTGCGCTTAAGGCTTTAGTTGCCATCAGAACATGAGTAATGAATCTCTCTCGCCTGAGCCACATATCCCCCACTTCCGTGAGCCCTGAAGCGAGACCATCTGTAATGATTTTAAGGGGGTCTACACCTGCCTGAAGAGCTTCCCTTGTCGCAGCTTCAGTTTCCGAAACAGACATTGAAACAATAGCCTGCCGAATCCTGTCAAGTAAATCTTTTTCTGACATTTGCCTTGTCCTCCTTTTTCTGAATTATCAGTTCAGCATCAGGTAAAGGAACACTTGATACCGGATATGTTAGTGAGATGTTAACATATGTTAGTTAGTGTTGTCAAATGTTAACAAAGATTAAAATATGTTTACATGGAATATAATTTCTAATATTCTGATATAATAAATAAGATGGACTCGTAAAAAGTCCCTGATTGTCACCCTGAACTTGTTTCAGGGTCTCATAAGTTCTTGATTTATATAGATTTCCCGAACTTGATTCGGGATTCAGAATGACAGAATACGGTATTTCTGATTTTTTACGAGACTGTCAAATAAGATATTCTTGTAAAAAGTCGTCATTCCCGCGAAAGCGGGAATCCAGGAAGCGTGTAACTGTCTGAAAAGACTGGATTCCCGTTTCCACGGGAATGACAGGAAAACACTTTTTCAGACTCTTTACGAGTTCATCGAATAAGATTAAAAATAAGAAGGCAGAATTATGAAAAATAATCTGGAGGAAAGGAATATGGAATTCCTAACGATACTGGAAGTTGCTCAAATTCTTAAAACACATACGAATACCATTTATAAGATGTGCCGGGAAGGTCGTTTGCCGTGTGTGAAAATAGGTAAGGAGTGGCGTATCGATCGTACTAAATTAGCAGAGTTCATGGAGAGCGGAACCAAGCAACAGAAGACAGAGGACCCGCTTCTCGGGGTTGTTGGCAATGCCCTTAAAGGCGGCCATGTTCTTGGTGTTTTTACTGAGCAGGATAATATTGCCGAGTTTGAATTGGAATTTTTTAAAGCAGCACCGAAAAATGGGCGACGGTTACTTAAAGCTTGCTGGTGGCAGCATCCTGATGATGTGCGTCAGTACCTTGCCCAAGGTGGTTTTCCTATAGAGGAAATGGAAGCTTCCGGATCATTTGTTATTGCAGATTTGGGAAAGATCTTTTGCAGTTCCGGCCCAATCAGCGCAGCAGAGATTTGGATAGCGGTCGCCAAGGATGCCTTAAAGCATGGTTTTAAGGGGTTAATCGGTTCCGGCTCTCCACATTTCAACTGTTGCGGCAGCCACAGTGCTCTGTTGGAGTTTGAAGGCGCTTTAGATAAGGGATTAAAAGGTTTGCCGGTTGCCGGAGTTTGTTCTTACTTCATGGATAAGGATGTGCCGGGTGCCTTTTCAAAGTTTGTCGACCTCGTGGCTGAACATGACAGGTTTTTTATTAAGACAAAGGACAGAGAGATTTTTGCAAGGGATATAAGTTCATTTGCCTGAATCTGACAACAATGACATATTTACAACAACGGGGTCCTTCGTGCATGCGGCGGGGAGGTTCATTGTTTC